>JADHXT010000258.1 GCA_016782825.1 Candidatus Brocadiia bacterium
CGGTCGAGCGCGGCCTGGGTGGCGGCTTCGGCGGTCAGCTCGCCGGCGGCGATGCGATCGCGGGTTTCGCGTGCGGTCAGTTCGTGCAGCTTCACGTCATATCCCAAAAACGGATCTCACGCAGAGGAAGCGGAGAGAGCAGAGGACGCAGGGGAAGACAAGAAAGGAGCCAGGGTTGAAGATGGAATGGCTGGTTAGAGGACATTAGGCCTCCACTTGGGGTTGATGATGCGATGGATGCCGTCGCGAAGATGCTCGACGTTGAAGTTGATCAGCAGCCCGACGGGCTTGTTCTTCAGGCGCAGATACGTTGAAAGCTGCATCTTGTGACGCGGAAGCACGGCCTCTCGCCGCGCCGATGATGGACGACGTGAGATCGTTGAACTGCGCGACCCGGTCTTCCTGTCCTTCTTCCACCCTGTCTCTCTCTTTCCTTTTCTCTCTGCGTCCTCTGACTTCTCTGCTGCCTCTGCGTGAGATCCTTTTCAGCGCGCGGCGAGCGTGCGGAAGACTTCGCGGGCGGCGGCGATGGTGGCATCAATGTCGGCCTCGGCGTGCGCAGCCGACACGAAGCCCGTCTCGAACTGCGATGGGGCGAAGGTGAAGCCGCGGTCGAGCATGGCGTGGAAGAAGGCGGCGTAGCGTTCGGTGTCGCACGTCTTGGCGTCGGTGTAGTTGCGCACCGGGCGGTCGGTGAAGAAGCCGCAGAACATGGACTGCACGCCCACGCCGTGGCGGGCCACGCCGGCCTCGGCGGCAGCCTCGGCCATGCCCTGGCACAGGCGCTCGCAGAGCGCGTCGATGCGGGCGTACACCGTGCCGTCGCGCAGGGCGTCGAGCACGGCGATGCCGGCGGCCATGGCGAGCGGGTTGCCGCTGAGGGTGCCGGCCTGGTAGGTGCCGCCGATGGGCGAGATGGCGTCCATGATGTCGGCGCGGCCGCCGTAGGCGCCCACGGGGAGGCCGCCGCCGATGATCTTGCCCAGCGTCGTGAGGTCGGGCGTCACACCGTAGAGCTGCTGCGCGCCGCCGTAGGCCACGCGGAAGCCGCTGATGACCTCGTCGAAGATGAGCACGATGCCGTGCTGGCGGGTGATCTCGCGGAGGCCCTCCAGGAAGCCGGGCACGGGCAGCACGGTGCCCATGTTGCCGGCGATGGGCTCGAGGATGATGGCCGCGATCTCGGAGCCGCGGGCGTCGCACAGGGCGCGGACGGCGTCGAAGTTGTTGTAGGGCAGCACGAGGGTCTGCCGGGCATAGTCGGCGGGCACGCCGGGCGAGGAGGGCGTGCCGAAGGTCATCAGCCCCGAGCCGGCGGCCACGAGCAGCCCGTCGGCGTGGCCGTGGTAGCAGCCCTCGAACTTCACGATGGCATCGCGCCCCGTGAAGCCGCGTGCCAGGCGGATGGCGCTCATGGTGGCCTCGGTGCCGGAGTTCACCATCCGCACCTTCTCGACCGACGGCACGGCCTCGACGACCATTTCGGCCAGGCGGGTCTCGCGGAGCGTGGGCGTACCGAAGCTTGAGCCTTCGTCGGCCGCCTGCTTCACTGCCGCCACCACGGCGGGCGCCGCGTGGCCGAGGATCAGCGGACCCCACGAGGCCAGATAGTCAATATAGGTGTTGCCATCGATGTCGGTCACGCGGCAGCCTTCCCCGCTGGCCATGAACACTGGCGTGCCGCCCACGCCACCGAAGGCGCGCACGGGGCTGTTCACGCCGCCGGGAATCACCTGGCTGGCGGCTGCGAACGCCGCAACGGACTTCTCATGCGAGAGCTTGCTACCCATCGAGATCGCCTGAAATGCGGTCTGAAGGCCCAGACACGCAGGATCATACCACGGCGCCCCCTGTTGCGTCAAAAAGCCGAGCGTGTGGCGGCCGCGGCGGCGGACGGCCTTGACGCCCGCCGCTGCTTGCCTAGAATGGGCGGAACGACACACCACCTCAAGGGGGCCTCATCATGCGTTGGCGAATGCGGGCTGCACTGGCAGCCATCCTGGCAGCATCCACTTGCTCGGCAGCCGCGCCCAAGCGGCCGCCTTTCATCGAGTTGCTCAAGCGACATGCCATCGTCGACCAGGACGTGATGGTGGCCATGCGCGATGGCGTGCGCCTAGCCACCGACGTGGTGCGCCCCAAGGGCGACGGCAGGTATCCCGTGGTGCTCCTGCGCACGCCCTACCATAAGAGCCTCGGCCCCGGCGGCATGGTGCGGCGGGGCTATGCCTTCGTGGCGCAGGACGTGCGGGGACGCTACGGCAGCGAAGGCGACTTCTATCCCTTCAAGCACGACCTCGACGATGCCTTCGACACCATCGCCTGGATCGCCAGGCAGCCCTGGTGCGACGGCAACGTGGGGATGATGGGCGGCAGCTACGTGGGCTTCACACAACTTGCCGCGGCCATGACCGCTCCGCCCAGTCTGCGGTGCATCGCGCCCACAGTGCCGCCGTCGGACTTCGATCACCGCACGCTGTTCTACGGCGGAGCCCTGCGCATGGAGCTTGCCCAGGGCTGGCTGCTCGGGCAGGCGTGGCGCAGCCAGCGGGTGGCGCGAAACGAAGTGCCCGCCGACGAACTCCAGCGCCACCGTCAGGCAGGGGAGTTTCGCCAGTGGTGTCGCCACTTCCCGCTCCGCGACCCCGGCCCCATCGCCGTGGGCGGCCCCAGCTATGTCCAGTGCTGGGCGGACATGGTGGCCAGTTGGGGAAAGCCCGGCGCGTGGAAGCACACCAGCGCCGCGCAGCGTCCCGAGGCGATCACCGTGCCCGTGCTCATCACGGCCGGCTTCTACGACATCTTCGCCCAGGAGAACATCGAGCTGCTCCTGGCCCTCCGCCAGCGCGGCGGCAGCGAACTCACCCGCCAGCACAGCCACCTGATCATCGGCCCCTGGGTGCACGGAGTGGGGCGGGCCGCCGGCGACGTGGACTTTCCCGAGGCCCACGCCGCGCTCCGTGGCCTCGGCCAGAAGTGGCAGGCCCGCTGGCTCAAGGGCGAGAAGAACGGCGTGGACGACTGGCCGCCCATCCACGCCTTCGTCATGGGGCAGGGCAGATGGCTGGCCACCGACACGTGGCCGCCGAAGCAGAGCAAGCCCACGCGGCTCCATCTGGCCGCCGGCACCCTCGCCCTCCAGCCGCCGAAGGGCGGGGCGCCGTCCTCCACGTTCACCTACGACCCCGATGACCCCGTGCCCACCACCGGCGGCACCAACCTGATCCTGCCGAAGGGCATCCGTGACCACCGCGCCATCGCCGAGCGCCCCGACGTGCTGTCCTTCGCCACCGGGCCGCTCGAACGCGACGTGGTGGTGGTCGGCCGGCTGCGTGCCCACCTGTGCGTGTCGTCTTCCGCGCCCGATACCGACTTCACGGCCATGCTCCTCGACGTGCGGCCCGACGGCACCCGCGCCAACGTCCAGGACGGCATCGTGCGCCTGCGCTACCGGGACGGCCGCGACAAGCCGCAGCCCGTGAAGCCCGGCAAGGTGGTGGAGGTGGGAATCGACCTGTGGAGTACGGCCTACACCTTCAAGGCAGGCCACCGCATCGCGCTGCACGTGAGCAGCTCGAACTTCCCTCGCTTCGACCGCCACCTCAACGTGGCCGGCCCGCCCGCCGACTGGACGAAGGGCCAGAAGGCCACCAACACCGTGCACCACGACGCCGACCACGATTCCTACGTCGAGCTGCCCGTCTTCCGCTGAGGCGCGGCGCTTACTCGCAGAAGATGCGCACCCGCTCATTGTCCTCGTTCACCTCCACCGACAGGTCGGCCAGGTGGGCGATCAGCTCCTCGCCGGTCTTCTGCACCAGGGAGGCCAGGTCGAGGTCGATGCCGCGGTCGCGCAGGATGCCATTCACCTTCTCACGCGCGTGGCTGGGGATGAGGGCCTGGAGCTTGATGCCGGCGCGAATGAGGTCGAGGGGCACGCGGATGTTCACGCGCTCGCCCTCGCCGTCCGCCCCCTGGCCGACGACCACGCGGAGGTACCTCGGCGTGCGGCGGCGTGGCGTGGGCACGGCGTCCACGGGCTCGGCCAGTGCCGGGCCGGTGGCTCCGAGCGCGGCGAGCAGCTTCTCCGCCTCGTCGGCGGTGAGCTTCCCTTCGGCCAGCATGTCCAGGATGCGGCGGCGTTCCTCGCTCATCGTGCACTCCTCTACCAGAGAGCCATGAAGAATTGCTCGTTGTCCTTTTCGGTGTCAATGCGCAGCCCGCGGAGGGCGCAGAACAGGCGGAACAGCTTGGGGCCGCCAAACAGCAGCGCGCGCCCCGTGCCGCGCCGCCACGTGAGCAGGGCCACGATGAGGATGAGCGGCACCAGCGCGAGCCAGAGCACGGCGGCGACGGGCCACAGGAGGAAGAGCGGGAGCCACAGGTTGCGCCGGCGGCGGCCGTCCACGGTGCGGCGGATGCGGAGGACGCTGGGCGGAAAGATCACGAGTCGAGTTCCTTGAGTGCCTCGGCGGCGGAGATCTCCCCGCGTTCGAGACGGGTGAGCACGCGGCTCCGGTCGAGGCCGCGATCGATCTCGGCGAACTCGAATTGCTCGGCGATGCGGTTCAGGCGGTTCTTGACGGTCGGGTAGCTCACGCCGAAGAGCTCTTCCATCCGCTTGATGGAGCCGTGGCTGCGAACGAAGGCCATGACGAACACTTGGTCGTCGGACGCCAGACGGGCCAGTGGCGGCACGTCGAAGCGGCCTTCGATGGCCACGTCTTTGCCCTCGATCCGCACCCGCTCGATCGCGAAGGCGGCTCCGCGGGTGAGCGACACCAGTTCCTGCCAGTCGGCGTTCACGCGATATCCTCCTTCAGTTTATGCCTAAAGTATACGAGAAAGGTCAGACAAGTCAAGCGCAGACTAAAGAAACTGAATCCACAGGAAGTATCCAGGCCATGTCCATCCATTCGGCGGGCGCTCCTGATTCTCGCCCTTGACGTGTGGCCTCGCCCAGTCTAGAATCATCCCTGGCAATCCCATCGCTTTCTCCGAGGCGTTCCATGCTCCCACTCGACCTGGCCCACGTCGCGTCGCTTCTCGATGCCGCGCTGGCCGAGGACATCGGCTCGGGCGACCTCACGTCGCAGGCCATATGCCCGCCCGACGCCATCGCGCGGGGCCGCTTCGTGGCCCGCGAGGCCGGCGTGCTGGCCGGCGGCCCGCTGCTCGCCGCGCTGTTCGAGAAGATCGACCTCGCCGTGCGCGTGGCCTTGTGCAAAGAAGACGGCGACGCCCTGGCCGCGGGCGATGTGGTGGCCACCATCGAAGGCCCCGCCGCGTCCGTGCTGCCCGGCGAGCGCACGGCGCTCAACTTCCTCCAGCGCCTAAGCGGCGTCGCCACCCTGACCCGCCGCTTCGTCGAGCGGGCCGCGCCACACGGCGCCAAGGTGCTCGACACCCGCAAGACCACGCCCGGCTGGCGCCATCTGGAGAAATACGCCGTGGCCGCCGGCGGCGGACAGAACCACCGCATGGGCCTCTACGACCAAGTGATGATCAAGGACAACCATCTGCTCATCGCCGAGACACGGTGGCCT
>JADHXT010000259.1 GCA_016782825.1 Candidatus Brocadiia bacterium
GAAGCAAGACGGCCATCCGCACGCGCGGAGACCCGCGAACCCTGAGGCGACCCATCCCCATCTTTCGCTTCAGTCCGCTGTTGACACTCTCGCCGCCTCCGCGGATGGCGTAGTTGTCCCGAAAGGCGTCCGTGGCCTGCTCCGCTCGGCGGGCGGCGAGCCGACGTTGCTTGGCGGTGTGCCGGAGCACAATTCGCCCGTGCACGTTCCTGACGGGGCACTGCGAGGCGAAGTCACAGCCGTGACACTCCGACGGCCGCATCACGGTGGTGGTCACCCCTGTGGCCGCGTCGTGGGCCGAGGAGACCGGCTCGCATCCATTGGGGCAACGCTCGACGGTCTCGCTCGCCTCGTCGATCACGAAGTCGTCCACCGTCAGGGCATCGGGGTCCTGCTTCGATGTCCCAGAGACTGGGCTTTGGAGGTCCACTCCACGTTCGGCGGCGAGGGTGACGTTCTCGTCGCTGCCGTAGTGGGTGTCGGAATACATGGCCTCAGGCAGACGCCCGTGGGCCTCCAGTTGGTCCAGCATCGGCTCGAGGGCATCCTGGTCCGGCCGGTCCGCCGGCTCAGGGATCACGCCGGTGATCAACTGGACGTCGTTGTCTTCGCCACACGTCTCGGCGAGCTGAGCCTGATGGCCCGGGCCTTTGTGCCCGTCATAGGCCGCGTCGGGGTCCGAGGGATTCTGCATCACGCTCCCGCCAGGCTTGTCCTTGAGCGCCACCCGCTCTTCGACCACGTCGCATTGCTCCTCGAGGATCCGCTTCATCGCCTTATAGCTCGACCGGCTCGCCACCGCCTCTTCCCCTGCGAACTGGCTGACCAACGCCAGCAGGTCCTCCGCCACCGTCTGGCGCAGCGCCCGTCGTTGCCCTTTGAAGTCGGCGAAGAGCTTCCCCTGCGACGGGGCGTAGCGGGAACGCAACGCCTCGGGCAGCGCGTCGTAGAGACCATGGTGGTGTCGCTTCAGTTGGGTGAGGAACCGCTTGATCGACACCCCCATCAGCTTCGTGCGGCCGAAGGTGGCCATGTCCGAAAAGACGTGCGTCGAGTCGAGCCGCTGGCGCGACACATCGAGCTCCAAGGTCTCCACCAGCGCCGAGGTCACCCGATGGAACACCTCGGCGGCCAAGTCATCCTCGACGAACAGCTTCGTATAGCGCTCGACGGTCGCGTGCGACAGGCTCGCCTCCATCGGATTCACGTTCAGGGCGTACTGCCAGGCCGCGTCGGTAAGGTAGCGCCTCACCGTCTCCTCGATGCCCAGGTTGAAGAACCCCTTGAGGAAGATCACCCCGGCCATCCCGTAGAGCTCCTTGGTCGGGCAGCCCAGGGAGGGATGGAAGTGCCTGCCAAGCTTGCCTGCCGGCATCAGGTGGAGCATCTGGGCACGGAAAAGCCCCGGCCAGTCGCCCCGCAGCACCTTGAGCGTCATGGGCGAGAACATCGAGTCGGCGGGGTCGAACAGGTCCGTTTGTCGGGGGTCAACGGCGTATCGCATCTTGGGGCTATCCTCAATGCTGGCAACAGGTTACGACGTTCGCCATTCTACCGCGCCCCGACCGAGAATGCAAGCGAACAACAATGGTAAATCCATAACTATCCAGCTCTTATGGAGAGCAATCACCGAGGTCGTCTCGTCTGGCATTCCTGAGGGAGGCGTCCACAATGGGTGTGAAATGTTGGCTCTCCCACCAGACCATCCATCGGATCGTCGAGGAGGCGTCGGCGCGGGCCCGGCGGGCCTTCGAGGGCCACTTCGCCGGGGTGGGCGAGGTGGCGGCGGCGGACGAGGTGTTCCTCGGGCACCGGCCGCTGCTGTTAATGGTCGAGCCACTGAGCCTGCTGATCAGCGGTGCCGTGCTGGCCGAGAGGCGCCGGGCCGAGGACTGGGAGCCGGTCTTCGCGGCGATGGAGGCCCTCGAGCGGGTGGTAGCCGACCGCGGTCAGGGGATCGCCGCAGGGGCGAAGGCGGCCGGGGTCGAGAGGGGAGCGGACCTGTGGCACTTGCTCGCTCGTGGGTGTCGGCGGTTGGGGAGCTTCGAGACGGCGTGCTACCGAAAGCTCGAATCGGCCTATGCCGATGGTTCCAAGGCGAAGGCGTGGGCTGCCCGAGCAGCAGTGCCCCAGGCTGCCGTGGACTTGCTCACCCCTGGTCGCGAGACTATAATCGCGGGAGCGGAGGGCCGGCACAGAAACGATGGCTGGCGCCTGCCGCGCAGCCGCGCGGAGTGATGCCGTATTGGCCATCCATGGAAGGAGGCGTGCCCATGACAGGTCCCGATCTCTCGCGGCGTGGTTTCCTCGGCAAGGGGGCGCTGGCGGTGGGGGCAGGGGGCCTGGCCGGTTGCTCCAGGCTCATGCCGCAGAAGAGCGCCGCCAAGCCCATGAACGTGAAGTACGGCCTCAACCTGCTCCTCTACACGCCCACCTTCTCGAAGGACCGCGTGGACCTGGTGAAGAAAGTGGCGGAAATGGGCTTCGAGGGCGTGGAGGTCCCCTTCAACGACCTGAGCGTCCTCGATGCCAAGGCCACGCGCCATGCCCTCGAATCCTGCAAGATGGGCATGACCGCCTGCTGCGTGATGATGCCCGGCACCAGCCTGTGCAGCACGAAGGCCGAGGAGCGCAACGCCGGCGTCGAGCGGATCAAGAAGATGGTGGACATCACAGCGGAAATGGGCGGTGACACCGTGGCTGGGCCCATCTACACGCCCGTCGGCCAGCTCACGGGCAAGGCGCGCACCGCCGACGAATGGAAGTGGTGCCGCGACGGCTTCCGGGCTGCTTCCGAGCACGCCGAGAAGGCGAAGATCGACCTCGCCATCGAGCCGCTCAACCGCTTCGAGACCTATGTGCTCAACACGGTGGGCGATGCCACGAAGCTGTGCCAGGAAGTGAACCATCCACGCCTGAAGGTGCAGGCCGACACCTTCCACGGCAACATCGAGGAGAAGGACACGGCGGCGGCCATCCGCGCGTGCGGACCCTTCCTCGGGCACTTCCACGCGTCCGAGAGCGATCGCGGGGTGCCTGGCACGGGCCAGGTGCGCTGGGGTGAGGTCTTCGCCGCATTGCACGACATTGGCTACGATCGCTGGGTGACCATCGAGAGCTTTGCGACGGGGATCGTGGACCTGTGCGCCGCCGCGTGCATCTGGCGGCCCATCTACGACGACCCCGACAAGCTGGCGACCGACGGTCTGGCGTTCCTCAAGGCGTGCGCACGGCGCGCGTGAACTGACCGACCCCTCCATTCAGCAAGGAGGCGAGCTCATGGCAGACGAGGACATCACGAGGCGACGGTTCATCGCCGAAGGCGCCGTGGCCGCGGGAGCCGGGCTTGCCGCTGGCTCCGCGCTCGCGGTGAACGAGAAGACGCCGCCACCGAAAGACAAAGTCCTGAGCTATGACGAGCGCATGGAGTACCGCCGCTGCGGCAGGACAGAGCTCTGGGCCTCCGCCATCAGCCTCGGCGGCCACTGGAAGCGCTGCCCCTTCCGCGGCGCCGACTTCCAGAAGAACCGCACCGAGATCATCGCCAAGTGCCTGGACAGCGGCATCAACTACGTGGACGCCTGCTGCGAAGGCGAGATCTCCGCCTACGCGAAGGCCCTCGAGGCTCTCGGCCGGCGCAAGGACATGATCTTCGGCTTCTCCTCGTGCAGCCGCGAGGTGCGCAATCCCAAGTATCGCACGAAGAAGGCCCTCCTCGAAGTGCTCGACGACCTGATGAAGAAGGCCAAGCTGGACGTGGTGGACATCTGGCGCATCACCTGCCACGAGCCCGGCGGCCTGCACACCTACAACACGGCGTGCGAGGTCGCGGCCGCCGGCGAAGCGGCCGTCAAGAGCGGCAAGGTGCGCTTCTTCGGCATCTCCAGCCACGACAGGCGCTGGCACAGCTTCATGGTCCGCGAGTTCCCCATCATCTCCGTCATCCTCTTCCCCTACACGGCGAAGAGCAAGGAAAAGCCGAAGGACAGCGTCTTCGACATCGTTCGCAAGCACGACGTCGGAGTGTTCGGCATCAAGCCCTTCGCCTCGAACTCCATCTTCAAGGGCTCGAGCGCGCCGGACGACCCGCGCCGCGAGGAGGACGACAAGGCGGCCCGCATGGCCCTGCGCTACATCCTGTGCAACGATGCCATCACCGCGCCCATTCCCGGCCTCATCTTCCCACACCACGTGGACAACTGCCTGAAGGCCATTGAGGAGCGGCGGAAGGAGGACCTGGCGGCTCGACCGGCCATCCTTGACAGCCCCGAGCTGGCGGCGCTGACCGCCGACATGTTCGACCGGCTCCCCGCCGACTACGAGTGGCTGCGCGACTGGGAGTGGGTGTGAGGGCGCGGGCGGGACGTCTCCGTCCCGAGTCTTCGCTAAGCTCGCAGCTCACGGAGCACACAACGGGCGACGGTCCCAGCGGCCGTCGCCCTCTCCGTGCAGGAGGGCCGATGAGGCGCGAAGGAAAGGACTGGGAACGCAGGATGGCCATCGCGGCCGTCCTCGCCGTCGGCGGCATGTTGTTCGCCGCGGCGCACCCAGGGCAGGGCAAGCCGTTCACCCCGGGCAAGGACGGCTGGCTCACGCTCTTCGACGGCTCCGACGTGGCGAAGTGGCAGAAGAGCAAGGACGCCAGCTGGGCGCTGAAGGATGGCACCCTCGTCGGCACCAAGGGCGAGATGGTGAGCCACTGGCACTGGACGGACTTCGAGCTCGCGGGCGAGTTCCGCGGCGCGGGCAGCCTGCGCTTCCGCGTGTCCCTTGCCCCCATGCCCGACCAGGCGGGTTACGTCCTGGGCCTGGCCGACGGCAGCATCCGCACGGCCGACGGCCGCGTAGTGGCCAGGGGCAAGCACCCGGCGTCCGACGCGTGGCGCTCCGTGCGCCTTCTTGTATCCAAGGGCAAGTTCACCGTGGACTTCGACGGCAAGACGGTGGCCGAGGGCGGCGACAACACCTATCCCGCCATGGGCTACCTGGCCCTCGTGGCCGACGGCAGGCCCTTCCAGGCGCGCCGCCTTCGCATCCGCCCGCTGAACCGCGAGAAGCACGAGAACATCCCCGCGCCCAACTCCGCCTGCTATGTGTGCCACGCCAACTTCGACGGCGAGCCCATCTCCAAGGTACACCTCAAGGAAGAAGTCCCGTGCGCCAAGTGCCACGGCCCGTCCCTCGCCCACCGCTCCGACGAGGACAACGTGACGACCCCGGACGTGATGTTCACCCGCGCCGAGGTCGATGCTGCGTGCTTGGAGTGTCACAAGCGCCACAAAAGAGAGAAGAATCGGAAAGACGGCCGGGGGCCGGGCCGTCCGCCGGACGATGCCACCTGCACCGACTGCCATGGGAACCACAAAGGAAGGAACTAGGCCCAGATCAAGCGCGTTGCTCTGTCCGAATGCTCCGGCCCCCACCGACCTCGTGTCGGTGGAGCCAGGGATTGGCAACTACCAGATGGCCCCGCAGCCACCCCCCTCCCCGCCCTCCGCCTGCTCCCGCAGGCGGAG
>JADHXT010000260.1 GCA_016782825.1 Candidatus Brocadiia bacterium
CGAGCAGGCGCTCGCGGTCCACCCACCCCTCCTTCTCGGCGATGGAGGGCGGCAGGAGCTTGGCCGAGAGGGGGCGGAGGATGAGGCCATCGAGGCCTGTCTCGCGGTTGATCTGGCCCAGCACGTGGCGCCGCTGGCTCATAGGCCGCTGCCCCACCACCTCGCCGGTGACGATGAACCGGGCGCCCACGTCCTCCATGATCTTCGCGGCGCGGCGCAGCATGGCCATGTGGCAGTCGATGCAGGGGTTCATGTTCGCGCCGTAGCCGTGGGCGGGGTGGCGCACGAGGCCGAGCTGCTCGCGAGTGAAGTTCACAGCATGGAAGCGGATGCCGAGCTGCCGTGCCACGCGCAGGGGCCGCAGCACGGTGGGCGTGGCGGGTGCCGAGCCGTTGAAGACCGACACGAAGTGGATGCCCTCCACCTCCACGCCCTGCTCCTGCACCACGCGCACGGCGAGCGAGCTATCGAGCCCGCCGGAGAGCAGCGCCACGGCCTTGACGTCCATCTCGGGTCTCCTGCCTGGCCGACCCCGTCCCAGAGTCATTGTACCGAGGCCGGCGTCCGCGCGCAAAGCCCGCGTGCGGAGAGAGGGACCGATGCGGCGGACCGCCCCGGCACGCATGCAAAAAGAGCGAACGGCACGGGCGGATTCTGCTATAATCGTGAGTGGGATTCTTCTGCCACGCCGCACCAGGCGCCGACGATGGAACAGTTTGCGTACCTGCTCAATTGGCGCACCCTGTCGGAGATCGCCGTCCTGGCGGTGTTCTTCTACATGGTGCTCCGCTTCCTGCGCGGCAGCCGCGGCGCCCGCATCCTGAAGGGGCTGGGCGTGGTGGGTGTGGTGCTGCTGTTCGGCGTGCTGTTTCTGGCCCGCCACCTGGAGTTGCACGTCATCCAGACGGTGGCCACGGGTGCGCTGTCGGTGCTGGGCTTTGCGCTGCTGGTGATCTTCCAGCCCGAGCTGCGCCGCGCGCTGGTGCGGCTGGGCCAGAGCCGCCTGGTGAGCATGCTGCCCCACGCGCGCCGCGGAGCCACCAGCCAGATTCTCGACGCGGTGCAGACCCTGAGCCGCGAGAAGGTGGGCGCCCTCATCGCCATCCAGCGCGAGGTGGGCCTCCGCAGCTACGCCGAAGGCGGCGTGCGCCTCGATGCCGAAGTGAGCGCGGCGCTGCTCGTGACGATCTTCCATCCCGACACGCCGCTGCACGATGGCGCGGTGATCATCAGCGGCGAGCGCATCGTGGCCGCCGGCTGCCTGTTCCCGCTCACAGAAAACGTGGACGTGAGCAGCGGCCTGGGCACCCGCCACCGCGCCGCCATCGGCGTGACCGAGGACAGCGACGCCATCACCATCGTGGTGTCCGAGGAGACGGGCGCCGTGTCCTTTGCCCTCAAGGGCCAGATCACGCGCCACGTGGAAGCCACCGAGCTGGGCATGTTCCTCCGCAGCCTCTACACGCCCGAGCAGACCTGACGCCGCCCCTGGAGCCGCCCCCATGCGGAAGCTCTTCCGAACGCTGCTGCACAACCTCGACCTCAAGCTCGTGGCCGTGGTGCTCGCCTTCTTCACGTGGCACTACCTCTCCACCAGCGGGCAGGACCAGCGCCGCTTCCGCCACATCGGCTCGCACATCCTCAACCTGCCGGCGGACGTGGCCGTCCTCTCCCCCGCCGTGCCTGACCTCGACGTAATCCTCGAAGGGCCCCGCGGCCAGCTCGACGACCTCGAGGGCCGCGAGCTCGTGGTCGAGATCGACCTCGGCGGCGTGGAGGTGAAGACCGGCGAGCCTGTGAAGACCAACGTCCGCCTCCTGGGCGCCAACATCCGCGTGGCCGGCGAAGCCGGCCGCTCCACCCCCCTGCCCCCCATGATCCGCTTCCTCGCGGCCGAGCCCGCCGCCTTCACACTCACCCTCGAAAGCATCACCGAGCGCGACCTGCCGGTCGAGCCCGTCATCACCGGCACCCCCGCCCCCGGCTACGCCATCCAGGCCACCGTGCAGCCGCCCACCGTGCGCGTCCGCGGCCCCTTCCGCCTGCTACAAAACCTCGCGAGTATCCGCACCGAGCCCATCCCCGTCGACGGCCTGCGCGAGCGCTTCCGCCAGGGCGTGCTCCTCGAGCACCAGGTAGCCACTCAGGACGGCCCCGTGGCCATCGCGCCCGCGCGGCCGGCCGTCGTCGTCCTGCTCGAGGTGAGCGAAAAGCCCGAAGAGAAAACCGTGGAGCACGTGCCCATCCGCCTGGCCGCAGGGCCCAAGGGCCTGGCCGTCATCCGCCCCGAAGACCAGCCCGTCGAGGCCACCGTGAAGCTCCGCGGGCCACGCCGCCTGCTCGACGAAGTGGACGCACGCACCCTGGCCGTCGAGGCCAGCCTCGAAGACGTGGCCCCGCCCGAGGACGACGCCACCAAGCCCTACAGCTTCTTCTTCCTCCGCAAGCACGTCCGCTACGTGGCCGCGCCCGACACCCTGCTGCCCCTGCCCAAAGGCATCGAGCTCATCGAGGTGGAGCCCAAGACCGTGCAGCTCATCCTCGACCGCCTGAGCACCCGCACGCTCCCCGTGCTGCCCGAACTCGAAGGCCGGCCCGCCGAAGACCACGAGGCCACCGCCGTAGCTCTGCCCGACAAGATCGAGGTCACCGGCCCCCAGAGCATCCTCCGCCAGATGACGGCCATCCACACCGAGCCCGTCCTCGTCACCGGCCTCACCGAGCGCCTCCGCCGCCCCGCGCGCCTCGTCCGCACCGCCGATGCCGGCAGCTTCCGCAACGTGCCCATCGAGCCCGCCCAGCACTTCGTCGACGTCGTGATCTCCGTGGCCGAACGCCGCGTGCGCAAGACCCTCAACGACCTGCCCGTCCGCCTCCTCCTCACCCCCCGCCCCGGCCTCGCCCTGCCCGTGGAGATGGAGCCCAAGACCATCGGCCCCGTGGTCTTCGAAGGGCCGCGCTCCCACATCGAACGCCTCACCGCCGACAACGTGGATGCCTTCGTCCGCCTCGCCATCACCACCGTGGCCGACCTGCGGCCCACGATCCGCAACGTGGAGTTCCACATCGCCGACCCGCAGGTCCGCCTGGCGCCCGACGCCAAGCCCATCGCCGTCAAGCTCGATTTCCCTGCCACCGAGCCCGAGCCGGCGCCCCGCAAGCGGCCCCCGAAGCCCGCCAGCCGCCCCCGCCGCCCGGCCGACGACTAGCCCGCATTTCCCACCACCTTTCGCCGCCAGCGGCACGACATGGCCTCAGTCGGCGTCCGCCATCGCCCCTTTCCTCACCCTCGTGAGTCCCCTCCTTTTTCGCGTCGTTCGCGTATTTCGCGGTCCAGTCTTGGTTCTTTCTTCGCTCTGGTCTGGAGGCGAAGGCATCACCGCCTCTGGTCAGTCCGTTTGCCTGCCAGTCATCTGGAACAACTGAGCTTTCAGTTCCGCTTTGGCCTTCCGGTAAAGCGCATCACCCGCGAGGTCCGTCCATTCACGCGGGTCCTTGTCGTGGTCGTACAGTTCCTCATTGCCGTTGTTGTACAGGACGTAGCGCCACCGCCGGGTCCGGATGGCGTAGTGATGCTGGTGAATCTTCTCGCTGGGGCGCTTGTCGGCTTTGATGACGGTCAGCGCCGCGTCCGGGCCGTCCCACTTGCCGTTCTGGGGGTCGAGCAGAAACGGCTTCAGGCTATGGCCGTCCAGGGGAGCGCCCTTGGCGTTCTTGCGCGTGTCGCCGTGTAGACCACACAGGTCAGCCAGCGTGGGGTAGATGTCGATCAACGAGACCGGATGCTCGACGGCCGCTCCCGCCCTGGCCACGCCCGGCGCGCGGATCATGAGCGGCACGCGTCCGCTCTCCTCCCACAGGGAGTTCTTGAACAGATAGTCCTTCTGGCCCAGGTTGTAACCGTGATCGCTTGTCAACAGGATGATCGTGTTGTCCCGGAACGGGCTGTGATCAACGGCATCCACCACCTTGCCGACCTGCTCATCCACGAACGCAACGCAGGCCAGGTAGGCTCGCACGTAGACCCGCAGTCCCTTTTCGAGCGTCGGGTAGGACTGCTTCAGGAGCTGGAAGTACCTCAGCCCCTTCTGTTTCATCGTGAAGACATCTTTGTAGTGCGTGTCGGCCGCGTCGTTGGGCTGAATGACGGGCAACTGGATGTCCTTCAGCGGGAACATGTCGAAGAAGCGTTTCGGCGCGTACAGCGGCGTGTGGGGGCGGATGAACCCCACGCCGAGGAAGAACGGCTTCTCCTCCGTCTCGCGCGACAGACTGCGAATCTTGTTCGCGGCCCACAGGGCGTTTCGCTCGTCGGGGAGCAGGTCGCGGTCGTTCTCGTCCACGTAGCGGAGGGGCCGCCGCGTCTTCCAGTTCGGCACATCGATCCAGCCCGTGTGGCCGGGCGCGTCGTCGCTCTTGGGCACGGACGGGACATCGGACAGCGGCGCAAACGAGCCGTCCACCTCGCCGATCGACCGGAACGGCTCCGGCACGGACGGGTGTCCGACGAACTTCTTGCCGTCATACGCGAAGGGACCGTAGTTGGCGCGGTGCCCGGACTCGCCCCACACGTGCGGCCGCCAGTGGTGCAGCAGCTTGCCCGTGCCCAGGGTTCGGTAGCCGTTGGCCTGGAAGTACTCGGGGAGCGTTTTCGAGTTGATCAGCACTTCGTTCTCGTACCACTTGCCGAAGTGGATCAGGCGGGACGTATGCGGGTAGATGCCCGTGAAGAAGCTGCCTCGCGATGGCGCGCACACGGGGTTGTTGCTGTACGCCCGTCGGAACCGCACCCCCGATGCCGCCAGCTTCGCCATATGGGGCGTCTTGGCCTGCGGATGCCCGCCCATGTCCGTGATGTAGTCGTTCAGATCATCAATGACGATCATCACGACGTTCGGCCTCGGCCGCTTGCTGCCTGCTCCTGCGCCCTGCGCAGCCGGCAACACCAACCCAAGGCCACTGCACGCGAGCGAGCTCATGAAGGTGCGTCGGGTGTGCTTTGCCATGGGTTCTCCTCACTGGCCTGGTCGAGGCAGCTGAGCCTGCCGCAAGCAGACTACGAGACGCGGCTCACCGCGAGCCCCGTCTGCCATTCGCGGCCCCTCTTGCCTGCGTAGACCATGTAGTAGATGCCGCCAGCCTCGAACACCTGGGGCGTCAGCACGCCGTCGCAGTCCCAGGCGGCGGGGTCGGGCGAGGGCGTGAAGACGGGGTTGTGCGGGTTGGGCTCGAAGGTGCGGAAGTCGCGGGTGCGGACGTGGCCGATCCGCCAGACCTTGCCTTCCCTGCCACCGTACAGGATATGGAAGTACTGCGGGCCTCTGAAAACCTCCGCTTCACGGACGCCGTCGCTGTCCCACGCCTGGCCGGTGCCCGTGAAGATGGGGTTGGCGGGGTCTTTGGTCACCGCCGCGGGGTCGCGGGTCGGCGCGGTGCCGTGGCAGATGGTCGGTGGCCCTGCCGACTCACCCGTGTAGATGATGTGGATGGTGTCATCGACGACGGTAACTGAGG
>JADHXT010000261.1 GCA_016782825.1 Candidatus Brocadiia bacterium
CCTTAACGCCCCGCCGGCCCGCCGCCAGCAGCGCCGCGAGCCGTGCCCACTGCTTCGGCGTATTGAACTCCTTCCCCCCGACGCGCCCCTCCGGCCACAGCATCCCCGGCGTGATCTCATTCCCAAGCTGCACCACGTCAGGCAGCGCCTCCGCCTTCCTGAACGCCGCGATGCAGTCGCGGGTGTAGGCAAACACCGCCCGTTCGAGCTCCTCGAACGCCAGCCCCTCCCACGCCGCCGGCTTCCTCTGATGTCCCGGATCGGCCCAGGTATCCGAGTAATGGAAGTCGAGCAGAATCTGGAACCCCGCCCTCTTCGCCCGTCGAGCCAGCTTCACCGTATACTCGAGGTCATTGCACACCGCCCCCTCCCCGCTCGGCGAGTGGAACAGCCGCAGCCGCACGCAATTCCACCCCTTCCCCCTGAAGATCGCCAGCGCCTCCCTCTTCTCGCCCTCCTCGCGATACACCCCGCCCACCCCCTCAATCCGCGTCAGCATCGAGATGTCGCCGCCTTTCAGGAACACGCGCTTCGCCTCCTCTCGCCTCGCCGCCCCCGCCGCCGCGACGGCGCCGACGAGCAGCAGGACCGCCGCCGCCTCAGCCCGCGCATTCGCCATCATCGCCTCTTCCCTAGTCCCAGGTGTTCCTCAAGATGACGGAAGACAGCAGAGAAGTACGAGAAACGCCGCGACGGTGAGCGCTTCTTCGTGAGGTTGCGGAAGTACCTCCTGTCTCGACGCCCCTCGAGAAACCAAAGGTGGAAGTACGTCTCGAAGTTGTCTTTGCTCTGGGTTCGTGTTTGGTCCCGGTCGGACTCGTATGCGATGGAGGTATCCGAGACGTGAGCGGTGAACCGCGTTCCGCCCGAGGTCTCAAGCCTCAGCGGGGAGTGCTCCCGAAGATACTCCCAGGTCGCTTCGAAATCAGTGATGTCTCTCCGAACCAACGGCAGGGGCATACGGCTTTGGGCTAGATCCGGCGAAGAGGCGTTACCAACATGCGTGCTCAGAGCGGTGTTAGGGAACTGACACCTTGTGCCCTGACACCGTTGACGCAGCGCCCGACCAAGCTCCTCGAAGCGTTCATATGTCCATCCACGACGCGCGCGACCCAAATGCTGCCCAGTGATCACATCGATGCGCATCCCACGCACACTGACGCTGGTGAACTGGTCATAGGGCAGAGCGCTGCCGGCGAGCCGCTCGAAGTACTCGATGGCACTGGCGCCGTGCGCGAAGACCACCTTCGGGGTCAGTACTTCAAGGAGGTAGTCGAAAACACGTGTGTCCCGGTCCTCGGGGCGAAGGGACGCCTCGTTCGGCGAGTATCGGAAGAAGGCGTTAGTGTCCAGACACCGGACCGGGGCTGCCGCACTGATGATGCGCTCGATTCTGATCCGCGTAGGCTTCCGTCCGCGTCGACTCATGTAGTCTCTAAGCCATTCCTGCTTGTGGCAACCGTACGGGAGACGCCAGTAAGGCCAGAAGGGCGTGGATGTGCCGGGATTGATGCCGACGAGGAACACTTCGCAACCGAACGGTGAACCCTCACAGAGGAACGGTCGTGCCTCGACGTGCTCGCCGGTGAGTTCCCGTATTCTCTTGTCGAACTCCGTCAGGTTGCCCACAGCGGAACCCTTCTGATCCCATCTCCACGCCGCGCGCTCCGTCCGGCGGCCGAGAAGTGAATAATGTAGACACTAGATTGCTATGCTAGATTGCTAGGACTGGTGCGTTCAGCGCAGGTTGCTTCGTTCGGCTACGGAAGCGCCTTTACGTTGAACACAGTCGGCCGCTGGACAGTCTGTACTTTGACCTCCATCCTGGTCCCAGCCTCCAGGAAGTCTACCGAGAAACGGAATTTCCTGGCATCAGGACTTACCGTGTACTTCCCTTTGTCCAGAATGCCTTTCTTTGCGCTCCCCCACAGTCTCTCCATCGAAGCGGTTGCCTCGACATGCCGCATGACGACGTCGTTCTCGATCTCGACGGAGACCTCTGTGAGTGGAACCACACTACGGGAACCGAGGACGTAAGTGGTAGTGGCCATGCCGGTCTTGGGATCGACATCCACCACCCGCTCGTCTTTGAATTCCTCCAGCTTGGGGATTAGCTTGGCAGCGTTCTGCCCGAACCTCTGCAACGCCTCTTCCTCATCTAATCCGGGGAACTTGGCACGTGCGGCCCTCCTAAAGGGCTCGAGTGTCGATGTGAGGTGCTCGACTCGCTTGGTCAAGGCGGCCGCATCTTCCTCGGCCTTCTCCGCGCGCTTTTCCTGAGTCGCGCGCGCTCTCTCCTCAGCAATACGTTCCTTCTCTCCAAGTGCGAATGGGAGCCAAATGGCGACGGTGGCGACGAAGCAGGGTACTGTTAGCGTCCAGGTGTACCAGGGAGCTCTCTCTTCACGGGGAAGCTTCCCCCTCTCCAACCACCACGGTATGGAGCACGCCAGCAATGCCCCGAGCCAGCAAGAGAAAGGGACGGCGAGGCGTAGAGCCGTACCTGCATTCATTCTACCCCTCCTGAAGCACTGGGGAGTCGGGGGCAGGTCTTGACACTTGCTCCATGGCTCGACCGCAGCGCCGAACGCGGGCCGCCCGGCGCCTTCGGCCGCCGAGATGGGAGGTTCAGGGGGCAATCATGCTCGATTCCTGTCCCTATGCCACGACCACAGACTACACTTCTCTCTCAGGGAAGTCAACGATCGGCCGACCAGCCGATGGCGCTCGGCTGATGGGTCTCTTACGCCCCTGACAGGGCTGCTTCGTTGGGGGCCGTTTCCCACGGCTCACGCCGTGGGCTATGCGTCTTCCGCCCGGAAGCGGGCTGACGACGGGCTGGCCAGCGCGGCGGCCATGCGGCGAGCTAGAACTCGAGGAACTCGCTGGGGTAGTGGGAGAGGTCGAGCTCTTCGGTCTCGGGGATCAGGCGGATGCCCCATTGCTGCATGGCGAGGGCGCCGAAGAGGACCTCGGTGGGCCTGCCGTCCTCGTCGTCGCCGATGCTGTCGATGACCATCGCTTCCGTGTGGAAGGGCTTGCCGGCGATTTGCCCCACCAGCACCGTCGCCTGGGTGGATACCTTGGTCTCTCCGCCGAGCTTGGTGACCGTCGGCTGGGGGAGATGGGCGATGGCGAGATGGGCGGCGACCTCGGGAATGACGTAGGTGTTCCTGGCCCCTGAGTCGAAGAGGGTCCAGCTCTCCCTGCCATTGACGCGGATCATCTGCCGGATTCGACCCATGAGACATGGCCCTCCTGAGAAGCCGTATGCCACAACCACAGACTACACGCCTGTCTCAGGGAAATCAACCATCCGCGGAGCAGCCCCTTGGCCACGCCAGATGTCAAGGCGTGACCTCACGCCGCCACCCCATACCTCGGTGGCATTGACTCCGCCTGTGGGTAAGTGGGGGGGCGGCTCGTCTGCGCCGGCTAGCCCTTGGGCCGTGCCCAATGTCAAATGTCAAGACCCGACCTCTTGCACGAAGGCCGTTCATCGCGTCAGCCGTGTTCTCGACCATCACCGCCGGCCGCGGCTCCGGCTCGGCCGGGATGGCGCGGGGCCGGAGGCGGGCGGGCGGAGTGGAGGAATCTCGGCTTCGGCGGGCGGCATGCCCGACGGTCTTCTCCTCTCCCGGTCTGCGCCAGATCAGACCGCCCGCTCTGCGAGCGGGCGAAGCCGAGATCCCTCGACGCCGTCCGTCCGCGTCCCGCGAACGGCCTTCGCTCGGGATGACCCGGGGGTGGCGCACGCCCACACGGCGTCCGCCCCCTGCTCCCCACCCCGCGCTCGTCCCCCTGCTCCTGCGGGGGGACGGGATCTTGGACGCTCCGCGTCCCTCCGGGCGAGGCCCGCAGCCATCTGCGACGCGGAGCATCGAGGATCCCGTCCCCGCGCGGGAGCACGGGGACGAGTGGAGAGGAGCAGGGCGCCGTGGGTCACACGGTGTCGGGCACAACGAAGGGGGCGCGGTAGGTGCCCTTGACGAGCGCGTTGGCCTTGTCGGCCATGTCGCCGGTGAAGCGCTCGGCCTTGAAGTCGTAGGTGAGCCAGGGGCCGAGGGTCGGCTTCTGCTTGGCGAGGTCGATTTCGTTGGCGCCCAGGTGCTTGACGGCCTGCTTGAGGGTCTCGAGGCCCTCCTCGCAGCCCTCGAGCCGGTCGCCGATCTCGTCGGCCGTGGCGCCCGTGCCGATGCGGTGGCTGATGTTGGCCATGTGGCACATGATCGCGCTGTAGTGGCCCAGCTCGACGTCGGCGTTCAGGTCGCCCACCTTGCGCGAGCGGACCGCCTTGATGAGGTTGGCCGTGTGGCCGCGGCCGCCGTCGCCGTCGTATTGCTTGATCTTCTTGCCGTCGTTGTCGTAGGCGTAGCCGCCGCCGCGGGTCACCGTGTAGAAGCCGCCCTCGCACTTCACGAGGTTGGTGAACCGCAGGCCCTTGCCGAACCGACGGTAGACCGCCGTGGCCTTCTTGGTCTTCGAGAACGGCAGGCTGCGGAACCCGACGATGACCGGGAGCCCGCCGCGCATCATCACGGCGAAGTGGGTGTTGGGCGTCTCGCCGTCGTCGTCCCAGCCGAAGCGGCCGCCGACGCTCATGATCCGCTGCGGCACGTCGTCCCAGTCGAGCAGATGCCGCACGTCGTCGGTCAGGTGGGTCATGAGGTTGCCCATGTCGCCGTTGCCGTAGTCCCAGAACCAATGCCAGTCGTAGTGGAGCCTCGCGCGCATGAGCCGCGGCTTGGGGGCGGGGCCGCACCACAGATCGTAGTTGATCGTGTCGGCGAGCGCCGTGGGCTTGGTGGTCTTGCCGATGGGGCCGCGGCGCTTGTACCATATCGAGTGGACCCACTTCACCTTGCCGAGCTTCCCCGCCTTGAGGTCGGCCGCGGCCTCGATGACGCCGGGGTCGGAGCGCTGCTGGGTGCCGCTCTGCACGATGCGGTTGTACTTGCGTGCCGCCTCGATGGCCTTGCGGCCCTCCCAGATCGAGTGGCTGATCGGCTTCTCCACGTACACGTCCTTGCCCGCCTGGCAGGCCAGGATCGTCTGCATCGCGTGCCAGTGGTTCGGCGTGGCGAACACCATGACGTCGATGTTCTTGTCGTCGAGGATGCGGCGGAAGTCCTGGTGCCTCGTCACCTTGCCGGGGAGTTTCTTCACCGCGCCGGAGCCGTCGAGCCGCACCGTGTCGATGTCCGACACCGCGGCGACCCGCACGCCCTTGATCTTGGCGAACTCGTCGACGTGCTGGCTGCCCTTGCCGCCGAGTCCCACGACGGCGACCCGCAGCTCCTCGTTGGCCCCGAGGGCCAATCGCCCCGGCAGCAGCATCGCCGCCCCCGCGGCCACGGACCCGCCAATGAACTCACGGCGGCTGAGTCTCGGCCTGCTCATCGACTCGCTCCTTGCTCCATCAGGACTTCGCGGGCACACCCCCGTGCGCCCCGCGGCGGCAAGTCACAATGATACCAACTTGCCCTCTGGATTCCCAGCGCA
>JADHXT010000262.1 GCA_016782825.1 Candidatus Brocadiia bacterium
TGGCCCGGGGTGTGGCTGGCGCAGTCCCCCGGTTCCGCGCTCACGCCGCGGGGCGGCGTGAGGCATCACCGGGGGCTCTATTCCGCCGCCCCCATTCGGGGGCTGGCCCGGGGACCATCGGGAGCATCCAACCGCGGCCCCCAAGATCCGGGGCCAGACTCGCATCCGCCCCGAGGCGGTTGCGTTGTCAGCCGGGCGCTGAGGCCCTTGTAGGAACGCCACCACCGAGCCTGCCTCGGTGGAGCGATGATTGGCAACTATCCGCGCGCTGCCCCTGAATACCCCCCCCTCCCAGAGCCCCACTGCTGCTCCCGTGCCCCCGGCGCGGGCGAACCCTTCCTCATCCAAGCCTGTTGCCGCCAAGGGCGGGGGCCACCGCTTCACTCCTCCAAGGCTGTCCCCGAATGGCTGGTGAGAGGGGGCTGTCCTCCTCGACAAGGACCTCTCGTGCGGCGGCTGTGGCCGTCCAGCGGGGGCCGGCACGCGTCCCCCTCGGACTGCCCCAGCTCCCGGCGAAGCCGATGCTCCCGGACGCGGGCCGGTCCGTGCCGCAGGGCCAAGCCCTTCGCCTCGGGCAGCGGACTGCCCTCGGCTCAGCCAGTCAGTTGAGGTGGCGGACTCTGGCCTCGCTCTGCTCCAGCCTCTGCCGCGAGGGGCACGCCGGTTCGCAGCCTCTTCGAGGTGGGGGCTGTGAATGCAGCCCCCGATGGCGGGCCTTGCTGCAAGCGGCGTGACGCTCGTCGGCAGAGGCGGCGTGGCGGCCAGGAGGTTGAGGCGCGCATGTCAACTCCGAGCCGAAGGGGGGCAGGGCGTGTCGGTCGGCTGGGGCGGCCGGCGGGGTCGAGCATGCCAGAATGGCGACGCGGACGGTGGCGACGCCCGCAGGAACTGCTCCATCCATCCACTCATCCACCCATCCACGCTGCCACGTTGTGGCAGGTTTCACAATGTCCGATCCGGCGCGCCCCCTGAGTCCGTTTCGGCGCGGGCGCGGGCGGGCACGGCAGACCATCGGGGCCGAGTCGGTTGACACGCCCCGCGCGGGGCGCTAGGCTGCGGCCCAGGAGGGGAGGCGCGAGCGTGTGAGGAGACGACCGTGAACTCGTGGGTGATTGCGACGGTATGTCTGGGGGTGTTGGCCATGGCGGCGGAGGCAGGAGAGACGCGGGTCAGAGTGGTAAAGCGCCCGCCGACGGAGAAGGCGAATGCGTTCTACGTGTCGAACCGCGCGCCGCTGGCGCCGAGTCCGTTTTGTAAGCTGCCGATTGGGGCGATCAGGCCGAGGGGGTGGGTGAGGCAGATGCTCGAGCTTCAGCGGGATGGGTTCATCGGGCATCTTGCGGAGATCAGTCGCTGGTGCAAGGCCGAGGGGAACGCGTGGCTGAGCGCCGAGGGCAAGGGCCATAGCCCGTGGGAGGAGCTGCCCTACTGGCTCAAGGGCTACGGCGATATGGGCTATGTGCTGGACGACAAGCAGATCATCGCCGAGGCACGCAAGTGGATCGAGGGGATGCTCGGGAGCCAACAGCCCGACGGCTGGTTCGGCCCCGTCGCCAACAAGGGCGGCAGCCGCCGCGAACGCGGCAAGCCCGATGTGTGGCCGAACATGATCGCGATGAACTGCCTTCAGAGCTACTACGAGTTCAGCGGCGACAAGCGGGTGCTGAGCTTGATGGCCAAATACTTCCGCTGGCAGCTCAGCGTGCCCGACGCCGATTTCCTCCCTCCCTTCTGGCAACAGCAGCGCGCGAGCGACAACCTCGAGAGCGTCCATTGGCTCTACAACCGCACGGGCGACACCGAGCTGCTGAAGGTCTCGGAGAAGATCTTCCGCAACATGGCCCGCTGGGACGAGGGGGTGGCCAACTGGCACGGGGTGAACATCAGCCAGTGCTTCCGCGCGCCCACGGTCTACTGGCCCCAGGGCAAGACGCCCGAGCTGCTCGCGGGCGCAACCCGCAACTACGACGAGGTCATGGGCCTCTACGGCCAGGTGCCGGGCGGCATGTTCGGCGCCGACGAGAACTGCCGCCGCGGCTTCGACGATCCCCGCCAGGGGGCCGAGTCGTGCACCATGGTCGAGTTCATGCACAGCTTCCAGATGCTCACCCGCATCACCGGCGACCCGCTGTGGGCCGACCGCTGCGAGGAGGTGGCCTTCAACTCCTATCCCGCCTCGCAGCCGGCCGACCTCAAGGGCCTCCACTACCTCACGGCGCCCAACCAGGCCGTGCTCGACCGCCGCAACCACAGCCCCGGCATCCAGAACGGCGGCTGCATGTTCGCCTACAACCCCCACTCCTACCGGTGCTGCCAGCACAACATCAGCCACGGCTGGCCCTACTACGCCGAGGAGCTGTGGCTCGCCACGGCGGACGGCGGGCTGTGCGCCATGCTCTACGCCGCCAGCGAGGTCGAGGCGAAGGTGGGCGATGGCACGAAGGTCAAGGTCACTGAGGCCACTCAGTATCCCTTCAGCGACCGCATCGCCTTCACCGTCTCGCCGGCGAAGGCGGTGCGCTTCCCGCTCTACCTGCGCATCCCGCGATGGTGCGAAGGTGCGAAGGCGACCGTCAACGGCGAGGCCGTCAAGGCAGAGGCCGGGCCTTTGTCCTTCCTGGTCGTCGAGCGCACGTGGACGGACGGCGACCAGGTGGCGCTGACGCTGCCCATGCGGCTCACGGCGCGCGTGTGGGAGAAGAACCACGGCGCCGTCTCGATTGACCGCGGCCCGTTGACCTTCTCGCTGAAGATCGACGAGGAGTGGCGGCGCTACGGCGGCACGGACGCATGGCCGGCCTTCGAGGTGTTCCCGACCACGCCCTGGAACTACGGGCTCGAGATCGACCCCGCGAACCCGGCGGCCAGCATCGAGATCGTGACCCGCGACGAGGCGCCGCCGAAGCAACCCTTCGTGCCTGGTGTGCCCGTCACGATGCGGGCCAAAGCGCGGAAGATCCCGGGCTGGGGGCTCGACCGCCATGGGCTGTGCAGCGTGCTCCAGGACAGCCCCGTCCACACGGCCGAGCCGCTCGAGACGGTGACGCTCATCCCGATGGGGTGCGCGCGCTTGCGCATCTGCTCGTTCCCCGTGGTCAGCACGAGCCCCGACGCCCGCAAATGGCAGTCGCCGCCGCAGCCGCTCTATCGCGCGTCGGCCTCCCACTGCCACGGCGGCGACTCGGTCGGCGCCATGTGCGACAGCCTGCTGCCCAAGAGCTCCGGCGACACCTCGATCCCGCGCATGACGTGGTGGGATCGAAAGGGCTCAACGGAGTGGGTCGCCTACCGCCTCCAGAAGCCGGCGGCCGTCTCCGAGGCCGACGTCTACTGGTTCGACGACACCGGCCGCGGCCAGTGCCGCGTCCCCGCCTCCTGGCGTCTGCTCTACCGCGAGGGCAAGGCCTGGAAGGCCGTGAAGCTGGCCGGCGGCGCGAAGTACGGCACGGCGAAGGACGCCTTCAACAAGATCGCCTTCGAGTCCGTCACCGCGTCGGAGTTCCGCCTCGAGGTGCAGCTCCAGCCCGACGTCTCCGGCGGCATCCTCGAGTGGCGCATCGGGCCGAAGAGGAAGAAGTGAGAGCGTGGAGAGTCTGGGTGTGGGAGCGTGAAGAGGGTTTTGCGGAGTCCACAGGACGTCCAGAGACCGACGGCAATCCCGAGCCACGCGCCCCCCACGGTCATCCCGACCGACGCGAAGCGGAGCGGAGGGAACTCTCTTCCTCTTCTCCTTACGGGCGGCGCCCAGGACCGGGAGCAGAGAGGGTCCTCGGCGCCGCTCGGCAGAGCCGAACGGGCTCGGAATGACTTGGGGAGATGGACATGGGGGCGATGTGAAGAGCCTGACGTGGAGCATCAGATGGGACCGTGGGCTGCTGACCCCCGACAGCCGCGTCACGTGCGCGCAGGGACGGCGCGGACCTTCACCTCAATATCGAGACGGCCGGCGAGGCGGCCCTTCTCGACCTCGATGTCGTGGTGTGTCTGGAGGTTGAGCCAGAAACGGTCGGAGAGCCCGAAATAGCGCGAGAGCCGCAGGGCAGTGTCGGCGGTGACGGACCGCTTGCCGTGCACGATCTCGTTGATGCGCCGCGGCGGCACGCTGATGTCCTTCGCCAGCCGATACTGGCTGATGCCCATGGGCCGCAGGAACTCCTCGAGCAGAATCTCGCCAGGGTGAACGGGGGCGAGCTTCTTGGCCATGGGTGTCTCCTGTATGCCTCGTCTCTCGATCACGTGGGCATCACAGATGAGCAGTGCCACGGCTGGCTTGCCCAGCCGTGCCCCACGTAGGAGGCGCCACCCCGCACGGCTGGACAAGCCAGCCGTGGCACACCTTGCTCTGCGGCGAAGCAGAATCGTGGCGAGCCGCTATAGGCGCTGGCCTGTAGGGCGTGCATACCTGCACGCGGGCGCTGCTACAGCGCGGAGCCGACGAAGCCGGTGCGGCGGCGGAGGAAGTGGGTGCGCTCGTTCATGGGGAGGTCGAGGAGGCGGCGGATCTGATCGAGCTCCGCTCGCTCAGTCTCGGCCTCCAGTCGCTCAAGCCTCTTCTTTCTGTCGGCGGCGCTGCTCACGGGCAGTCCTCTCCAGGATACCGAGCACGGCCAGGTCCCTCGGCCGGCCCAAGGCCCGCTTGCTGGCGATCACGTCGTCGAGGCTGGCGACCCAAAGCTGGGCGCGGCCAAAGGCGACCTGCTCCGCGCGGGAACGTAGCGAGGCGAAGGAGCGGACCCCGTGGACGACCGACATGAAGTCGAGCTGGAGTCCTGTGTCCTCGGCCGTCACGCGGTACAGGTCGGAGACAGGGTAGTAGGGACGGAGGATGACAGCGTCGAGGCGCTGCGCGAGCTTCTTGAGCTTGCCCAGATTGGTTCTGGTCTTGCGGAACATGAAGTCGAAGTCGAGTGTGGTCACTGGCGCGCCCTGGAGAGCGGCGGCGGCGTTGCCGATCAGGATCGCCTCGAGGCCCACGTCATCCAACGTCTCGGCGATCGTGATCAGGAACGGCTTGGCAT
The DNA here is from genome assembly GCA_016782825.1 of Candidatus Brocadiia bacterium. Taxonomy (GTDB): domain Bacteria; phylum Planctomycetota; class PUPC01; order DSUN01; family DSUN01; genus BS750m-G60. The sequence goes on from JADHXT010000262.1 coordinate 5,019, forward strand.
TCACCGCCACGGCCTCCGGGAGCAAGTCACGTGGGCCGATTATAGACCGCACTGGCGCGGTGTCAAGGATCGAGGCATCGTGGCCTTGCACACGCGGCGAGAGGCCGATATCATCGCGGGCGGACAGGACCGCGACACCAGGCCACCCGATCAAAGGAGGGCATGCGATGGTGCAGACCAACGTCCCGGCGGCGACGAAGAAGCTCCAGGCGATCGTGAGGGACTACCGCATCTCGGTCGCGGGGAGGAAGGCCTTCCGCGGCTGCCCGGCGGAGTACACGAAGGCCGTGTGGGCGGTGCGGGAGGCCGTGCAGCAGGGGAAGGTGAAGCCGAAGGACCTGCTGCGACGGAAGAAGCACTGGCATCCCGAGTTTGGCGTCGACCTCGTCGACGACGTGGCACAGCACAACTACAAGTTCGCCATCCACATCTTCAGCAAGCTCGCCGAGCACACGGCCGAG
>JADHXT010000263.1 GCA_016782825.1 Candidatus Brocadiia bacterium
TTGCCTTCGGGCACGTCGGAGGCGAAGAAGATGAACAGATGTGGGTGGTGCGGCGGGTTGGTGAAGGCGACGAAGCAGGGCCTCTGCTGCCCCTGGTGCGGCAAGGCCGTGGAAAGGGAGCAGAAGGGCCTTGGCGAGTGGGTCGAGGCGGGAGGAGATGAAGATGAGTGTTAAGCAACGCGAAGGCGGGTCGACGAAGGCGGATGGCAAGATGAAACCGAGCGCGCCATCGACAACGCGAAGCGAGCCAAGCTGGACAAGTGGTTCAGGCGCGCTTGGTATCGGGCAGAGCGTGGGAAGGGGCGCCGCATGAGCCGCAGGCCCAGGCGGAGCGGGCCTCGGCGCGGGCTAGAAACTGACCGGCGGGCGTGGGGGTGACGCCTGGGGCAGCCTGCCTTTCGGTCTCCTGTGCGGCACGCCATGGCCAGGAAGATCTGCTCTGAACCCCGAGATCGTGGTAGAATCATCGAGAACGCACACGGGGGTGTAGGCCGGAGTTTGTCTGGACGACCCCGGTTGGGCCGAGGATGCGGAACGAAATGAGCACCAGTACGCTCCGGAGACTACTGTGCACAGAGCTTCCGTGACAGCAGCTTGTGTACTGCAGGTCCTTCTCTCCAGCATCGGGGCCGCGGAGCAGGCCCATCGGTATCAACTGTCCCCCGTTCCGGCGGGGAAGGACCCGTTCTACCGCAAGCACGTGAGTGTCGGCGGGTTCTCGATCCTGGCCTCCGGGAAGGTGGCAGACCAGGCGTTGAAGGAAGCGGCGTTCATCATTGAAGGTCTTCTCAAGGGACGTGAGGATCTGCTGAAAGCCATCGCCGATAACGGCGTGCACCTGGCTATCATGGCCGCGGACGAGTTCACTACCGATATCCCTGAGCACAGCTTGCTGAAGCCAAAGCTGTTCTGGGACAGGCGTGCGAGGGGCCTGGGGCCGACCAAGAAGCGGCCCGTGGTCAGCTGCGGAGAAGAGAACCTGCTGCTGTACAAGGGGGATCCCTACTGGCAGGAGAATATCCTCATTCATGAGTTCGCCCATGCCATTCACCACATGGGCCTCATGACAGTGGACCCGACATTCGATTCCCGGTTGGAGTCGATCTACAAGGAAGCGACCGCCCGGGGACTGTGGAAAGGCAAGTACGCGGGCCGCAACCGGGCCGAGTATTGGGCCGAAGGCGTGCAGTCGTGGTTCGACAACAACCGCCAGAACGACCACGACCACAACCACGTGAACACGCGCGAGGAGCTGGAAGCATACGACCCGAAGCTGGCGGCGCTGGTCGCCTCCGTGTTCCGCAACCCGCAATGGCGTTACCGCAAGCCTTCAGAGCGGAAGTGGGGCGGACATCTCGCGGGGCATGACCCGGACAAGGCGCCAACGTTCACTTGGCCGAAACGGCTGGTGAAGTGGTGGGAGCACGATCCCGGTGCCCGCCTGGCGGCTTCCCCTGTCGTTGGGCTGGATGCCGTGCGGTCGAAGAAGGGCGGCAAGCGAGTGCCGATCTTCTTCTACAACCGAGGCAAGGGGCCGCGGAATCTGTACTGGATCGACTTCGAAGGCAAGCGGCGGAATAAGCAGACGCTGCGGGTGGGGGACAACGCAGACAGCGAGACCTTCGTGGGGCACCCGTGGCTGGTGACGGACGCAGAGGACCGACCGCTGGGCCTCTACTATCCTGCCCCCGGCAAGGGTATCGTGATCCTGCGGTGAAGGCCTTCGAGAGGGTCATCGGGGAGGCCCAGGTCGGCAACGGCGTGGAGGACGAGGCGGTGATGTAGGCGCGGTTGAAGGACTCGGGGGCGGGTGGACGCCGGTGTCGGGGGCGCCCTTCGGCTCGATCCGGTCGGGCTTTCCCGGCCCATTCCTTTCCACATTGCAGACAAATGGGGCCGGGGGAAGAGCCCACTCCCGCGGACGGGGAGGCACCGGACAGGTCTGGCGCTGTCCGCTCAGAACACCGCTAACGGCATCGCTGAGCATGGCGGCATGCCTGGCGAAGTGATGCGGCGCGCAGGCCCGCGCCTGCCTCGCCTTGATGGCAGGCGTGGGCCGTTGCGGGCAGCCAGCGCGGAGTTGTCTTCCATATTCAAAGGAATGCGGACCGTGCCGCGACTGCGCCGTCGGAACGGGCTCCAGTGCCCCATGTCTCGTCGTTGTGACGCCTTCGGCGTCAGTCGGGAACCCCCCGCCGCGCTCAGCCGCCATCTTAGTCCGTACCACCTGAAACCTAAACTGCCTGCTGGGCCGTTTGGAACAAGCGCCAGTATATCTCCTGTGGTAAGGGTACCCGGTCTACAGTTCATTGTTCAGAAGCTTCGCGGCCCACCGGGGCGCGAGGGGTTGCGAAGCTAATCACGAGCAGTCGGTGCCGGATGCACAGACACTAAGATCGCCGTGTCAGGAGCCTTGCCGGAGTAGAAAGCGGCATAGTGCGTGCCCCCGATCGCGGTGGCGTTCACGTTGCCCGAATCGATCCCGATCCGGCTACCGGCGGCGACCGCCTCGGAACGGGGCCAATTCAGCGGATTGTCGAACACGCTGTCTGGATCGACGACTCGACGCCAGAGGACTCCCCTGCCACGCTGATAGTAGTAGTTGCTCAGCAAACCGGTCTTGGCGTCTAGGATCAGGCTCGGCGTGGAGGCAGAGACATCACCGATGTTCGTTTTCGAGCGCTTCCACGTCGCGCCGTGGTCCGTCGATACCATCTGGAATTGGGCTCGCGTCGTGTAAACGCCTCCCCCCTCTATCCGTCCGACGGCGAGAATCCTGCCATCGCCCAGATAGACAGCGGAGGGCTCGGTCGGCCAGTCCGCTTTGGTCAGCTCGGATTCGATGGTGGTCTGCGTCCAGGTTGCGCCATTGTCACTGCTGGTCAGTTTGCCCCACGAGTGGCTCGTGTCGTCCTTGTAGCGCCCGGCGAACCACAGCGCCATGAGCCCGACCTTGGAGACCGAGAAGACGTCGGTGATCTGCATGGGGGTCACGGCGAGCTTCGGCGTCGCCACGAGTTCGAACGTCACACCATCCGTGGCGCGGTACAGGTCGTGGTTCCAGTCCCTCCCGATTCGCCGCACCCAGAGGAGCATCGCCCCCGTGGCATCCAGCCCCTTCCCGACGGCGACCTCGCCATAGCCGGGCGTGTTGGCGACAACCCTTTCCTTCGTCCACGTCTCCCCGTTGTCCGTGGATGTACGCGCGTACACAGCGCGGGCGTCTTCACCGATCGTGTGCGCCGTGCCCCGGCTATACACGCAGACCAGCTTCTTCCCGATGGCCTGAATCATCGGCCACGAGTTGTAACCGCTCACGTCCTGCACGACATGTGCTTTCGCGAGGGCCTCCAGGGGCGTCACCTTGACCATTGCCAGGCCAGTGGGTTTGGTAAACGTGTCGGCGGGATCGGCAGGCTCCCGCTGAATACGCACCCAGAGAGGCGCGGACGGGTCCACCTCGTAGTACGGGTCCAGGAGGATGGTCCGGGTGTGTAGCGGTCCGGCGGGAAGCGCGGTACGCACGGGGGTGCCCAGAACGTACTCGGATGTGAAGGGAGCGTCCTCCACCATCTGCGAAAGGTGGCAACGGTAGACATCCCCATACTCGGGGCTCGTCGATGCATGCGTCGTGGTAACCACAATCTCGACCTTCACGGCGCCGCACCCGCTGGGCAAGCCGCTCACGAGTCCGGCGACAGACTGCCCGGCAGTGCCGCCCGAGAGCGACCACACCGGGATGTGCGTGGAGCCGCGCGACATGGTCACCAGCGAGGGTTTGCCGGTCGCGATCGACATGTTGTTCGCACTCAGGTAGATTGGGGACTCCGCCCACTTGCCGGGAATTCGCATTTCGACCCCTCGCCCACCATCCTCGACAACAGGCTGTCTTTCTCCGCCGGGCGGATTGACAGGATTGCTCGCGCCGAAGCTGGTGACGGTAGAGGCAAACAGCGCAATGTAGAGGAGGATTATCCGCATGGCGATCTGACCGAAAACGAAGAAGGAACCTGCGAAAACGGCCTTGATGAGTTCTAACCCTACAGGCTCGATGGAAGATATTGTTCGGCTTTCGACATCGGGTTGGCTAGTGTTGGTGTTCATTCCAGGCGCTTTCCTACGCGCAATTCTGATGGTCTCTTCTCCGAGATTTCCCAATTGACTCCTGGGCGACCCCGTTGGTCAGCCCTTTCGAGGGTGATTGTAGCGTCCCCTCCACAGAATGCCAACGGAGAACTATTCCTGTGTCCACAGGGACGCGAGTAGCTACTGAACAGCCGCCATACGAGTTGTGCAACGAACCCCTCGCCACGCTCAGCCGCCATCTTAGAGCCTTCGGTGAGATTCTCGTGGCCAAGGCTTTGGCCACCATGCATTGTGCTCACCGAAAGCTGTAAGAGCGGCATCGCTCCTGGCAGGGATTCGGAAGGGTCAGGCGGTTCGCTCGGAAGTGGGCGAACCGTCTGAAGACGGACAGCCCGGAGGTGTCTGAGATGACGCAAACATACGAGACATATGAAGGCATGGTGGTGCCTGAACCGGTGCTCGTGAAGGTCGAGCGTGCGGACAAGCATGGCCGTGTGCCTGGGCTTCAGGACGAGGAGCTTGCAGACCCAGATGAGCTGGAGCGGCAGGCCTTGCGAGAGGAGTTTGAGCCCATCCTGCTACTCCCGAAGCCAACTCGTGGCTTCCCAGACGAGTCGGAACTCGACTGGAGTGCATTCGGCACAGTCGATTTCGCGAGGACGAGGCCTGCTCGTGACAGGGCTCGAGAGAAGGCAGACGAGCTTCGTGAGCAGCTCAAGAACAAGCTCATCATTCTCGCCATTGTGAAGGAACGGCTGCCTCGGGCTGCGACCTTAGTGCTCAAGTACCTGCGGATGGGAATCATCGACTTGGGGCACATCACCAATGTCGAGATGCTCGCAGCAGCACGGCTCTTCCTGCAGGCGCGGAGCCTGCAAAGGGAGCTGTGGCGGGTCGACAACGCTGCCAGGAAGCGCAAGGAGCGTGCCTGTGAGAGGTGGCTTGAGGCGTTGGGCTGAGGGGCCGGCAGCCCAAGCAAGGCGCGTTGGCGCCGTGCCGGGGACAACGTCAAAGGGGCCTGGCGATGTCGCGGGCTTGAAGGCCGGAGGCGCGAAGGCCCGCAGAGCAAAGGGGGACGTTCTGGCTGAGGCGGAGCTGTTCTGGTGGCGCGGACAGCAAGGCGGCAAGCTCGGCATTCAGGTGAGCCGAGCTTGCTCGGGGTCGGCAAAGGGGACGGGCGCGGCTCGAAGGCCGGAGGCGGCCAGGTCGTGGTGCCGGTGCAGCGATGGTGAGGTGGCAGGGGGTGGGTGTTTTCGGGTGGGAAGACTCGGTGGGATGGGCGGCGAGGCGGTGCAGACGACGGCTGGGTCAGGGACCGTTCTGGGGGACGGGAAAGCGGAGCTGGCAGGGGTGGAATGGGACTCGGGATGGGATGATGTTGGGGTGAGGA
>JADHXT010000264.1 GCA_016782825.1 Candidatus Brocadiia bacterium
GAGCATGGTCGGCCGGCGCGCTCATCGCGATCGCCTGCGACGCGATGTACATGCGGCCCGGCACGACTATGGGCTCGGCCCAGCCGGTGACCATAGGGAAGGAGGGCACTGAGGCGCTCGGCGAGAAATACGTCTCCGCGCTGCAAGCGCAGTTCCGCTCGTTCGCCGAAAAGAAGGGCTACCACCCAGAGCTGGCCGCGGCCATGGTCGATAGAGACGTGGCGCTGACGCAGATCATGGTTGACGGCGTCAAGGAGATTATCCTCTCAGACCAGGTGGAGTCCCGGCAGAAGAAGGCGGAGAAATCCAAGCAGTCCTTCGAGGTCGTCAAGAAGGTGATCGATAAGGGCAAGCTGCTCAATCTCTCGTCCAAGCAGGCTCTCGACTACGGCTTCATCTCGGGCATTGTGGATAAACGCGATGACTTGATCGCCAAATTGGGGATTCGGGAGAATGAGACTGTTCTAATGACGACCGACTGGTCTGAGGGCCTGGTGCGCGTTGTGAGCCATCCCGCGGTGAGCGCCATACTGATGATGCTTGGCATGCTTGGGGTGTGGATGGAGTTCAAGACTCCGGGCTTCGGTGTCCCAGGCATCGTCGGCATCGCGTGCTTTGCGCTGCTCTTCCTTAGCCGGTTCTTGCTGGGCCATGCCACGACTGTGGAGTTCGCCATCTTTCTGGTAGGCGTTGTGCTGTTGTTTGTGGAGATCTTCGTTATCCCCGGCTTTGGGGTCTGTGGGGTTGCTGGCATCATTTGCATTTCTGTGGGGCTCATATTGTCATTGCAGAAGTTCACGTTCCCCGATCCGAGCACACAGCCTTGGGACGTGGACATAATGTGGGAGAACGTGTTCACGATGCTGTTGAGCCTGTCCGGCGCGGTCGTGATTTTTCTCTTCGCGCTGCGTTTCTTGCCGAACACGCCCCTTTTTAATCGCTTGGTGCTTCAGGCGACCGAGTCAGCAGCGACCGGGTACGTGAGCAGCAAGGCCGCTGAGAAGGAGCTGGTTGGCAAGGCGGGCGTGGCCTTGTCCGTCTTGCGGCCATCTGGCCGAGCGGAGATCGACGGCCAAGTAGTGGCCGTGATGACCGAAGGCGAATTCCTGGAACCTGGCCAACGGCTCGAGGTGCTTCGCTCCGAAGGCAACCGCATTGTGGTGCGCGCGGTTTAGTGCTGCAAAGCTTATTTTGACATTCGGGACGGCTGCATCATGCCAATGGTAGACAACCCTGTGTTCCTCGTCTGCTTGTTCGGAGTCGGGCTGGCGGCCATCTGTGTCGAGCTTTTCATCCCCGGCATCGTGGTGGGGCTGTTCGGGCTTGGCTGTGTGGTGGGCTCCATTGTGATGTCGTATTCGTCCGGCTCGCATGTGTTGGGCCACGTCTTGCTGGGTTGTGGGCTCGCGTTCATCCCTGTGTTCTTCTTGCTGTGGCTGCACGTGCTGTCGCGCGTTTTCGCGTTGAAGAGTTCCCAGAAAGCGACGGCCGCGCCGGATGGCCAGCAAGAGTTTCTGGGCAAAGAGGGCGTGACGCTCACCACCTTGCGGCCCTCGGGCGCAGCGCGGATCGACGGGACGCGCGTCGACGTGGTTGCGCGTGGGGTCATGATCGAGCCAAATGTACACATTCAGGTGGTCGCGGTCGAAGGCAATCGAGTCGTGGTCGAAGCAGTAGAAGGTTGAAACCCTGCGCATCATGTAGTATAATTCCGTTGCGGTCGAGGCTGCGCGCTCGCGCAGCCTGCGATCCGCTGACTGATGGCTTGTGTTTTTGTGGGAGAAATGGACATGGATAGGCTCATGGTACTGGCGGCGAGTCAACTCGCCTTTTTCGGCATTGCGATCCTCGCGTTCATCGGCTTCATCTTCGTAATTCTCCTCTTCAAGTACGGTTACCTCTATGTCCGGGCCTTGGTGTCCGGAGCTCGCGTCACCATGTGGCAGCTCATTGGCATGAGCCTTCGCGGCGTGAGCCCTGGGGCGATTGTGGACGCGAAGATTCGGCTCGTGAAATCTGGGCTCGACATGGACACGGACCCGCTCGAGACTCATTACTTGGCGGGGGGCCAGCTAGCGAGCGTGGTCCAGGCCATCATCAACGCGGCCAAGGCCGACATCGCGTTGACCTGGGACCGCGCCTGCGCGATCGACCTCGCGGGTAGAGACATTTTGGACGCGGTGCGCACGTCGGTAAACCCCAAGGTGATCGACTGCCCAGACCCCAGCAAGGGCCGGCCCACCATTGATGCCGTGGCCATGGACGGCATCCAACTGAAGGCCCGTGCCCGGGTGACCGTGCGCGCCAACCTCGACCGGCTGGTCGGCGGCGCGATGGAAGAGACCATCATCGCTCGCGTGGGCGAAGGTATCGTGACCACCATCGGCTCCGCATCAAGCCACAAAAAGGTCCTGGAAAACCCTGACAGCATCTCCAAGGGCGTGCTCACGAAGGGCCTCGACGCGAACACCGCGTTCGAAATCCTCTCCATTGATATCGCGGACATCGACGTGGGTGAGAACATCGGCGCCAAGCTTCAGGCGGATCAAGCCGAAGCCGACGTGCGCGTGGCCCAGGCCAAGGCCGAAGAAAAGCGCGCCATGGCCAACGCGCGCGAGCAGGAGATGATCGCGCTCGTGCAAGAGAACAGGGCCAAGGTTGTCCTGGCGGAAGCCGAAGTGCCCAAAGCCATGGCCCAGGCCTTCAGGGAAGGCAACCTCGGGATCATGGACTACTACCAGATGAAGAACATCGTCTCCGATACCGACATGAGAAACACCATCGCCGGCAAGGATGAACGCAAGTCTCAAGACGATCAGCCGGAGACGTAGCACCGCGCTATACAGCCGGAGATGATGCAAAGCCGCCGCGCGGTGGCGCCACCGTCGCTCCTTGGGTGCCACCCTCAAACTTGTTTGAGGGTGCGTTTGCCAACACGGGCAAACAAGTTTGCCCGTGGCACCCGAGAACTCTTTTTTCTCGGAATAGGCTTGTAATACAGGCACGCCATGAACGCATTCATAGCAGCCGGCGAAGATTTCATCCTGTTCATCGTCATCTTGGTGATCGTTGGCGTCGTGCGGCTGATCAAAGCCGGGATGGGAAAAGCCGGCAAGATCCAGCCGCCTCCCGCGAAAGGCGCGGCACAGCCAAGCGCGGAGCAACGGATGCGGAAGTTTCTGGAGCAGGTCGCCGGTGTTCCGCCGACGCCGGCCGCGAAGCCGCGCCGGCCGCGGCCCGCCAGGGAACCGCGCGCGGAGAAACCGCCGGACAAACCCGCGGAGCCACCGGCCTCTCCACCTCCGCGTCGCGTGTTAGCGCCGGCCGCGCGTCCGCGCGGTGAAACGAGAGCTCTTTACCGCTTCGACATGAGCCTCCTCAAAGGCCCCCATTCGCTCCGTCACGCGGTGGTGCTTCGCGAAATCCTGGGCAAGCCGTTGGCTTTGAGGAGACCTTCCCGGGCAGCCTCGCCTATTCAACGGAAATCGACCGCGTCCGGCTAAGCGCGGCGCGGCCTGCCAGAGTGGCGGAATTGGCAGACGCACTGGATTCAAAATCCAGCGAGGTTCACCCCTTGTGCGGGTTCGACTCCCGCCTCTGGCACTCGCAATAAAGCCTGTAGTGCTCGCGTCAGCTCCACAGGCTTTTCCTTTGGCCCGAACCCATGGTCCAAGTGACTATGAACGGACATGAGCTCCTCGTCATGGTCCGATTCGACGTCGAGCCGTTCAAGGTGGCCGCAGTCGGCGCGCGGGTTCGCGCCAAACCGCGGCAAGACTATCTGGCAGTGGAATGTGTGTTCCAAGCTCGGGCTGAAAGCGTGCTGAGCCTCCAATGAAAGGGAACTGATCGCACCATGTACTTGCTGAAGAAGCTCGTCTCGCCTCTGTGTCTCCCGGTAGGTCTATGTCTGGAGGTCCTCGTCGCTGGACTGATTGTGCTTTGGTTCACGAAGAGGCAGAAGGCCGGCAAGGTCGTGGTTTCCTTGGGCGCGGCGATGCTGTTTTTGCTGAGCAACGGCGTCTTTGCGACCATGCTGCTGCTGCCCTTGGAGGGCCGCTACGAAGCGTTAGGGGTCGCGGGCCGGGCCTCGGCGCCGCAAGTTAGGTGGATCGTGGTCCTGGGCGGCGGGCATTCTCCTGACACGGCTCTGCCAGTGACGAGCCGACTGTCCCCCTTCAGCTTGGCGCGCGCGGTGGAGGGCATCCGTCTGCACCGCCTGCTGCCGGGCGCAAAGCTCGTGTTCTCGGGCGGCGGGAGTTCGGCGCGGGACTCCGACGCCGGGGTCATGTCTGAGTTGGCGGTCGCGCTTGGAGTGAAACAGGAAGACATGGTGCTGGAGCACAAGAGCCGAGACACGAAGGACCAGGCGCGCATGATCCGATCCATCGTGGGCAACGATCGCTTCCTCCTCGTCACTTCGGGCTCCCACATGCCGCGCTCCATGGGGTTGTTCCAGAAGCAGGGCATGCGGCCCATTGCGGCGCCGAGCGCGGTTAGGAGCAGACGACGCACCATCCTGAGCCGAGCCATGCTCTATCCCAGCGCGGCCGCGCTTAGGGCTGCCGAAAGGGCCTTTTACGAGTATCTGGGGATAGTCTGGGGGAAGATGAGAGGGCAGATATAGGGGAAAATGGGGACAGACGATGACCGTCTGTCCCCATCTTTCCCCAGCGCGGGGGTGGATGTGCCGCCAATCTGGGTCGATAATAGGAGGAAGACGAAAAAAGTGGCCAGAACTCCGTCTTTTTCTGGTATTCGGGCTTGACATTGACGCGCACAGCGCGTACACTCTAGAGTGTCAGGACTGGCAGGTGGGCAAGCCGACCCATGGTACTGGCTTCTTCTGACGGGCAGTACGCGATTAGGCTTGCGTGCTGCTTTGCAGAAGCGCGAACGACGCATCACTTGGAGGACAGGGCTCGGCCCGTCACCATCCAGCTTATCCCACCTAACAATCTGCGTGCGGCCCTCAGCCGCTACAAGGGCGACAAGGCCATCCGCGTGTCACGACGCGGCTGGCTTTTTTTAATGGGCGCGTCCGGGGCTTGGCCCTAGTCCACTGGCAGACTCAGCTCCCGGCCGCAGGGGCCGCCGCGTGTTCCCCTCCACGAGTTGTCTCATGGAACGTCAAACCACACTCCGTCGCGTTCTCCGTCTAGCCCGGCCCTACTTGGGCTTGCTTTCGCAGGCTCTCATGGTCATGTTCGTGTTGGCCTCTCTGAGGCTGATCGCGCCGTGGCCCATGAAGTTCTTGGTTGACAGCGCGTTCCCTGGCCGGGACCGCAGTCTGCTCTTGATGGTGATTATAGGCTTGTTGTTGCTTAGCGTGTTCCGGCAGGTCATGAGTTTCGCCAACTCATTCGTGATCTCGTACGTGGGCAGCCGGCTCGTGTTCGACATGCGGCGCAAGCTCTTTCAACACCTCCAGCGGCTGTCGCTCAGCTACTACGACAGCAAGCGTCCCGGGGA
>JADHXT010000265.1 GCA_016782825.1 Candidatus Brocadiia bacterium
CTCGAGCAGCACATTGGGAAGTCCGTCCATGTCGCCGTCGCTCGCCACCACGCGCGGCGCCACCAGCACGGCCGCTTCCGCCATCGCCCGCCGCACCTCCTCCTGCAACTGCCAGCCCGGCATCGTCACCACGTCGCCGAGCAACGCCCGCGCCACCTCGCGCTCCAGCGCTGTCCGCTCGCATCCTTCGCCGATGATCTGCGCGCGGAAGCTCCGCCCCGCCGCGCGGAGCCGCGCCACCGCGGCCAAGAGATACGAAAAGCCCTTCTTCTCCACGAGCCGCCCGACGGCGAGGATCAGCGGCACGCCACTCGGCGCGGCCCCCCGCAATGGATAGGCGTCGAGCAAAATGCCATGCGGCACGAGCACCACCTTCTTCGCCTCGACCGCCCCCACCAACTCGCGCGCACTGGCCGCGGCCGCCGAGTTGCAGGCCACCACGGCCACCGCCGCACGCGCCTTCTCTCGCACAAACTGCGGCTCCACAAACACATCCCGCGCATGCACGCTCAGGCTGAAGGGCACCCCCGCCACGTCCGCCGCCATCCACCCCGCCGTGCTCACCACGTTGCCGAAGTGCGCATGCACCCGCTCTACGCCCAGCGCGCGCATACGGTGTCCCATGGCCAGCATCCGCCCCTCGTGCCAAAGCGCCTGAAGCGCCCCTCTGCCCTCCTGGGTCCATGCGCCCATGAAGCGTAACTGCCAAGCCACGTGCTTGCCCATGTGAAGGAACTGCTCGCGCACGCCCCAGCGGCCCACCCGCTCCACAGCACGGCCGGCAGCAGCATCCTCGTCGCCGCGCCACAGTGGGAAGACCATCACCTCGATGCCGCGAGCCTCCAGCGCGGCGATCTCGCGGGCGATGAACGTCTCGGACCGGCACGGGAAGGTGCCCACCACGTAGGCTACTCGCATGACGCCGCCTCCCGATACACCGCGCGGGTGAGCTCCATCGTGCGCGACCACGGAAACTGCGCCGCCCGCTCCAGCCCTGCGGCGCGCAGCCGAGCGCGCGCGGGTGCATCGTGCAGCAGATGCTCGATCGCGTCGGCCAGCGCGCCCGCGTCGGTGGCGGGCACGTGCTCTGCCGCGTCGCCGGTGGTCTCCAGCAGCGCCTCGGCGTCCGACGTCACCACCGGCACGCCGCAGGCCATCGCCTCGAGCGGCGGCAGCCCGAAGCCCTCGACCAGCGACGGGAAGACGAACAGCTCGGCCGCGCCGTAGAGGCCCGCCAGGTCGGCCTCGTCCACGTAGCCGATGAATCGCACGGCGCCCTCGATGCCCAGCGTGGCCGGCAGGCGGAGCGTCCGCCGGCACTTCCAGCCCGGCTTGCCCGCCACCACCAGTTCGTGTGGCAACCCGTCGGCCCGCAGCCGTGCGAGGGCGCGGAACAGGGTCTCCAGGTTCTTCTTCGGCTCGATGTTGCCCACGAAGAGGATGAAGGCGTGGGGCAGGCCGTACTGGTGGCGCACCCGCGCGTGCTCCTGCGCGCTGGAGGGCCGCAGCCGCTCGTCCACACCCAGCGGCACCACGGCCACCCGCTCGCGCGGCACGCCCAGATGCTCCACCGCCTGGCGCGCCACGCACTCGAGCGGCACGATGATCCGCTCGGCGGCCCGCGCGGCCTTCGGCAGACGGCGGCGGTAGTGGCGCACGTTGGTCCACTTGGCCAGCTCGGGGTGCCGCAGCGCCACCAGGTCGTAGACGGTCAACACCGTGGGCACGGGCAGATTGCCCGGCGCCACGTAGCCGGGGGCGTGGAACAGGTCGTAGCCGTCCAGGTGGCGGTGGAGCCGGAACTCCTCGTAGAGGATGCGCAGCAGGCGCGGGCGGTTGCTGATGGGCAGGTGGTGGATGCCCACGGGGCAGCCGTGGAGCAGGCGGTCGTCGAAGTCGGGGCCGACGAAGGCCACGAACTCGTCGTCGCTGCCCTCGCCCACGTGGCGAAGCAGCGAGAGGATGGCCTTCTCGACGCCCGAGTGCTGCCCCGAGACGAGCAGTCCGTTGATGGCCACGCGCATCGTCGCCCTCCGCCGAGTGATCTGCCGGCAGGGCGCCCCCGGGCGACGCCCCGCGACCGCCTACACGCTGAAGCGGATGTGGATGATGTCGCCGTCCTGCACCACGTAGTCCTTGCCTTCGAGGCGCTCCTTGCCGTGTGCCCGCGTGTCCTTCCACGAGCCGTACTGCTGGAGGTCGTCCACCAGGAGCACCTCGGCGCGGATGAAGCCGCGGGCGATGTCCGTGTGCACCTTGCCTGCCGCCTCGACGGCGGTAGTGCCGCGCGGGATGAGCCACGCGCGGGTTTCCTTGTCGCCGGCCGTGAAAAACGTGATGAGGTCGACCGCCTCGAGTACCGCCTGGACGATCTTCTGGTCGCTCAGTCCTTCGAGCCCCAAGTCGTCCAGGAACGGCTGCCGCTCCTCGGGGTCGAGCTCCAGGAGGTCTTTCTCCATCCCCGCGCACACGGCCAGCACGGGCTCGCGGCGGTCGCCGAGCGCCGCCACGGCGGCAGTCTCGTCGCCGAGATGGTCCTCGCCGATGTTCGCCAGCAGCAGCGCCGGCTTCTGGGTGAGGAACTGGAAGCCGCGGATGGCCTTGTCTTCGTTGGCCGAGAGCTTGAGACGGTCGAGAGCGCCCACGGTGTCGAGCTGCTCGCGGCAGCGCTGGAGCAGTGCCAGAAGCGTCCGCTCCTCGTCCTGCGTCGGCGTGGGCTTCTTGACGCTCGCGGACAGGCGCTCGATGGTGCGCTCGATGATGTCGAGGTCCGCGATGAACAGGTCCGCGTCGATCTCCTCGAGGTCGCGCTTCGCGTCCACCGAGCCCTTGCGGTGGGGCACGGCGTCGCTCTGAAAGGCGCGCACCACGGTCAGGAAGCCATCGGCGCCGCGCATGGCCTCCACGGCCTCGGGCGACGGCTTCTCGCCGGAAAACAGCCCGCCGATGTCCACGAATTCCAGAGCAGCCTTGGTCACCTTCTTCGGCTTCACCACGCCGGCGATCACGTCGAGGCGGCCGTCGTCCACGTGCACCACGCCCACCTGCACCGAGCCGGGTGCCGCGTAGCTGCCGGGTTCCTCCTTGCGGCCCGTGAGGGCATCGAAAAGGGTCGTCTTGCCCGACGTGGGCAATCCGATGATCGCAATGCGCATGCGTCGTCATCCTGTCATCAGCGTCCGGCCGCAGCCGGAGGAGCGGGGAGAACCATCAACAGGGGATTCTAACCCGGATGGGCCGGAAAGGCAAGATCTGCCGAGAGCCGCCCGGTTGCCTACTCGCCGCGGGCCAACACTTTCGCCGCCTTCTCATAGTGGGCCTGCTCGGCGCTCAGGCCGTGGGTCTTGCAGAAGGCGGCCAGCTTGCGAAAGCGCCTGACCGGCTCGCACCGCGTGATATACCACAGCTTGGCCACGCACTCGGGACACAGGGCGATGGACCGCCGGTCACTCTCCTCCCGGTGGTTGCTGCCGCACATATTGCACTCGTAGAGCGTGCAGTGGTGCATCGAGAACATGTGCCCCGTCTCGTGGGTGGCCGTCTTCATCGTGCGGAGCAGACACAGGCGGAAGGCCGCCGGGCTTGCATCGGGGTCGCCGTTGCGGTGGATCGACCACACGCCCACCCGCCCCCGCAGCGAGGCTTGGCCGAACACGAAGTTCCACCCCTGCCCCGGCCACAGGTCGCTCGCGGTGAAGGCGATGTAGGCCACGGCATCGCGCGGCAGCCGCGGACGCAGCACGTGATCGAGCACGTAGGTGGAGAGGATCTGCTTCACGCCCCACGAGGGGTGGACCCGCCGGGCGCGGCTGGGGATGAGGCTCAGAGGCAGGTCGTCCCGCACCTTCACCGGCAGGCCGAAGTAGAGGCCCATGAACTCCGCGGTGAGGGTGATGATCTTCCGCTGGGTGGGCGTGAAGTCGCCCAGCGGCTGCACGATGAGCGTGCCGCGGGTCTTCGTGGGGCCCACGGGGTGACACTCGAGGTACTGGGCGAAGGTCTGCCCATCCTCGTGGTGCTCGGCCAGCCAGTCGCCCGGCTTCGGCTTGCCGAGCTTGTGATGGAGCGGCTGAAGCCTAGCCATCGCCCTCTTGATGGCACCGACGCGCTCGTCGGCATCGGACGTCGAGCAGCTCGCCAGTGCCAGGACGAGGACCAAGAGCAATTCGATCCGCACAGTTGGTCTGCCTCCTGGAGCCACGGTTCACGTATCGTCGTCCCCATCCGCAACGGCCCGCTCGGCCTGCTTCACACGATCATAGCTCTGCCTGATGAATCCCGCCAGCATGTCCAGTTGTCTATCCTTGGTGTGGACGAAGAAGCAGCTACTCTCGTCCTCAAGAAAGAGCTTGAAGCCGCCATCGTACTCGTCCGGGTAGAGCTTCTGGAGTTGCTCCTTCATCTCACCAGGACAGCCGCAAACCTGGAAGAACAGGTATAGCGGCCTCTCGTAGCTGATCCCGCACCAGTATCGCGG
Source organism: Candidatus Brocadiia bacterium (assembly GCA_016782825.1). Classification (GTDB taxonomy): domain Bacteria; phylum Planctomycetota; class PUPC01; order DSUN01; family DSUN01; genus BS750m-G60. Next base: position 4,478 of record JADHXT010000265.1, read on the forward strand.
GCTGTCAATCATCCTGCCGTAGTAGGTCTGTGTCCCGATCGCGTTCCCCATGCTACCCTTCAGGTCAGCGCGTTCCAACGCGAGATCCAGCATCGTGATGAACTTCGCCAACTCGCTCACCCCTAGCGCAAGCTCCCAACTCACACGCTCAATAGCCATGCCACGTTCCTCCAGGAATTGCTTGAACTCAGTAACGATGTATGTCCCCACTGGTGTGCGAACATGACCATCAGTCAACTCCCCCGTTAGCCAGTCGTGAACCTGGTACCAGCGGAGACACTCGTGCGGCCCGTCCGGGCCGGGCTCGATCTCCGCCCACCAACGTGTCAGGAGGACGAGGCGCTTGCACGACTCCTCACAGGCATCCAGTGCACGGCGGTAGCCGCTTAGCTTCTCAGCGTACGGCGGTGAATCATACTTCACCTCGATCACGATGCGCACACCTGGCGCCGTGATCGTGATGTCGGGAATCCCACCCGTGAGGAGTGGGCGCTGGGTTTGCACAGCCACGAGTTCCCCTTCATCCGCGCAGAAAGGGGCGGACTCGCCACAGAAACAGTTGAGGATGTTGATCGCGGCATGCGGCTCGTGGTCCAGGAGATAGCGAAGCACGTAGCAGAAGGACTCGGTGAGGTAATTCTCCGCTCCCTGGCTGCCGCCGTATCTGCTCAGGACGGCGAAGAGGTTCTTGCTGAGCACCGATCACTCCCGTGCGCTGTCTCCAGCGCGCCTCACACAGGCAGAACGAAGTCGAGGGCGATGTCGAGCGCGGGGGCCGAGTGGGTGAGCGCGCCGACGGAAATCCAGTCGACGCCCGTGGCGGCGATGGCGGCCACGCGCTCCTCGGTGACCCCGCCCGAGGCTTCGAGGATGGGACGCGGCTCGCGGCCCGCGGCCAGGGCCACCGCCTGCCGCATCTCGTCGTCGGGCATGTTGTCCAGCAGGATGATGTCGGCTCCGGCGTCCAGGGCATGCTGCACTTGGTCGAGGGTG
>JADHXT010000266.1 GCA_016782825.1 Candidatus Brocadiia bacterium
CAGTTTGGCAACCCATCGCGGGGAATCCTGTTCCCCCTCAACTACGGCATCTGCACGGCGGTGCAGGGCAAGCTCTACATGAGCTTCTTCAACCGCAGCAGGCTGGGCGTGGTGGCCGATGCCGGCCACGACCGCTTCTTCGCCCTGGCCGAGGACGAGAGCACGTGGGGCATCAAGCAGGTGAAGCAATGCGCCCTCCACGACGGCAGAGCCGGCGTGCTGTTTGCCGACTGGCATGCGAGCCTCGTGAAAACCATCGACGTGACCAAGCAGATGTTCCTGCCGTGACGTTGGCTTCCTTTCTTCAACGACAGCAGCGAAAGCAGTGAGCTGTGAAGCAGCGAATCGCGATCTACGACACCACGCTCCGAGACGGCGCCCAGGCCGAGGGCGTGGTCTTCTCGCTCGTGGACAAGGTGGCCGTGGCCCGGCGCCTCGACGACTTTGGCGTGGACTACATCGAGGGCGGCTACCCGCTCTCGAATCCCAAGGACGCTGCGTTCTTTGCCGAGCTGGCCCACAAGCCCCTCCAGCACGCCCAGCTCGCGGCCTTCGGCAACACCCGCCGCGCCAACGCCACCGCAGCCGAAGACGTGGGCCTGCGCGCCCTGCTCGAATCGGGCGCCCCCGTGGCCACCCTGGTGGGCAAGAGCTGGGACCTGCACGTGACCGACGTGCTGCGCATCCCCCTCGAGCAAAACCTGGAGGTCATCCGCGACTCGGTGGCCACCCTGAAGGCCCATGGCCTCACCGTGTTCTACGATGCCGAGCACTTCTTCGACGGCTACCGCGCCAACCCCGAGTATGCCACGGCCACGCTCCACGCGGCTCGGGACGCGGGGGCCGAGACGATCATCCTGTGCGACACCAACGGCGGCACCCTGCCGTCGGCCCTGCGCGAGACCATCCGCGCCGTGCGCCCGACCCTCGACGTGGCCCTTGGTATCCACGCGCACGACGATGCCGGCCTGGCCGTCGCCAACTCGCTGGTGGCCGTGGAGGAAGGCATCACCCACGTGCAGGGCACCATCAACGGCATCGGCGAGCGGTGTGGCAACGCCGACCTGTGCGCCATCGTCCCGACCCTGGCCCTCAAGATGGGCTGCGACGTGCTTCGCCCGGGCTCCGTGCAACACGTGACCAGCGTGTCGCGCTACCTCTACCAGATCGCCAACCTCAATCCGCCGCTCCGGCAGCCCTACGTGGGGCACAACTCGTTTGCCCACAAGGGCGGCCTTCACGTGGACGCCATGCAGAAAAACCCGCTCACCTACGAGCACCTGGACCCCGAGCGAGTGGGCAACGAGCGGCGGATTCTCATCTCCGAGTTGTCCGGCAACGCCGCCATCCTCGCCAAGGCCGCCAAGGTGGACGAGCGGGTGGACCGCGAAACCAGCCGCCGCGTGCTCGAGACGGTGCAAAACCTGGAAAGCGAAGGCTATGAGTTCGAGGCGGCCGACGCCTCCTTCGCCCTCGTGGTGCGCGGCGTGCTGGGCACGCGGAAGCGCTTCTTCGAGCTCGAGGGATTCCGCACCATCGTGATCAAGCACGACCACGACGAGGAACCGTCCACCGAGGCCATCGTCAAGCTTCGCGTGGGCGGCGAGAGCCGGCTCACCGTGGCCGAGGGCGACGGCCCCGTCCACGCCATGGACGGGGCGCTCCGCAAGGCCCTGGAGGGCTTCTTCCCCGTGCTGCGCGACGTGCGCCTCGTGGACTACAAGGTGCGCATCGTGAACCCTCGAGCCGGCACCGCGGCCAAGATCTGTGTGGTCATCGAGTCCACCGACGGCCACGAGGTGTGGGGCACCGTGGGCGTGAGCGGGAACATCATCGAGGCGAGCTGGCAGGCGCTGATCGACAGCATCGAGTACAAGCTGCTGAAGGAAGAGGAGGCCGCCGGCTAGCCCGCTTCGCAGATGCTACGCAGGCCAGGAAGATGCCCCGCCTACAACTACCACGGACGCAGCGGGGTGCGGCCATGCAGGCGCACTCGGCCACCGTCGGCGATGTTGCGGTCGCGCCGAGGCCTGCTATAATAGGCCTCTGCAATCTCCGTACGGCATTTCGGAGGAGCCCTTGATGGCTAACGGAATGGAATCGCCCGAATGGACCCACGACGAGTGGCTCGACGCCTGGACCATCCACGTGGGCAAGGCCTATCGCTGCGACCAGTGCAACACGCTCATCATGGTGACCAAGGGCGGTGTGGGCACCCTCGAGCCCATCTGCTGTGGCGAGCCGATGAAGCCGGTGGAACAGCCCGACCGCATCGCCGACCAGTGAGAGGAACGCCACGATGAGCCTGCAACAAGCCAACACCGTGGGCGACGTGTACCGCTGCGATGTGTGCGGTGCCGAAGTGAGCGTGATCAAGGGCAGCCAGGGTTCTCTGGCCCCCCGCTGCTGCAACCTGCCCATGCAGCTTCGGCCCACGCGACAGGGCATCTACTTCTGCGCCATCTGCGGCGCGGAACTCATGGTGCTCAGCGAGGGACCCGGCGAACTGGCCCCCCGCTGCTGCAACGAACCCATGGTGCGGCGCAAGCAGGCGGCATAGCCGGCCACGCGCCGCATCCCCCGCCAGGCCGCTTCTCGACCAGGAGGCTCTCACAGCATGAGCCAGGACTACGACTACGACGTGGTGATCATCGGCGGCGGCTGCGCCGGGCTCACGGCAGGCATCTACACCGCCCGCGCCCGCCTGTCCACGCTGCTGGTGGACAAGATCGCACCCGGCGGCCAACTCGCCACCACCCACGAGGTGGAAAACTACCCCGGCTTCGTGGACGTGATGGACGGCTACGAGCTCATGGAGCGCTTCCGTCAGCAGGCCGAGCGCTTCGGCTGCCAGATCGAGGGCCACGAGGTGAAGACGATCGACGCCTCCGACCCCGTGGTCCGCGTGGTGAAGACCACCGGCCGCGACATCCGCTGCCGAGCCGTCATCGTGGCCAGCGGCGCCGACCCCAAGACCCTCGGCGTCCCCGGCGAAGACCGCCTGCGCAGCAAGGGCGTGTCGTACTGCGCCACCTGCGATGCCCCCTTCTTCCGCGACAAGGAGGTGGCCGTCATCGGCGGCGGGAACACCGCCGTCGACGAAGGCATCTACATCACCAGGTTTGCCAGCAAGGTGCATGTGATCCACCGCCGCGACGAGCTGCGAGCCGAGAGAATCTACCAGGAGCGCATCCTGAACAACGACAAGGTCGTCTTTCACTGGGACAGTGTGGTCGACGAGTTCGTCGGCGACGAGAAGCTCGAGAAGCTGGTGCTCAAGAACGTAAAGACCGAAGAGAAATCCGAGCTGCCCGTCCAGGGCGCCTTCGTGCTCATCGGCACCGATCCCAACACGGCCTTCCTCGAGGGCGTGTGCGAGCTGGACGACGTGGGCTTCGTGAAGGTGAACGAACGCAAGGAGACCTCGGTGCCTGGCATCTTTGCCGGGGGCGACTGCGAGGACGGCGCCTTCCGCCAGGCCGTCACCGCCGCCGGCTTCGGCTGCGCCGCCGCAATCACCGCCAAGCACTACCTCGACAATCTGAGCTAGGACCCCGCGCATGGCTGACATCGAGATCCACTTCACCCGCGACGCCGGCACCGAAGACGTGCCGCTGCCCCAGTACATGAGCGAGCACGCCAGCGGCATGGACGTGTGCGCCGCCGTGGGCGAGCCGGTGACGCTCGAGCCGGGGCACATCACCCTCATCCCCACCGGGCTGCGCATCGCCATCCCGCCCGGCTACGAGGTGCAGGTGCGGCCCCGGTCGGGCCTGGCCCTCAAGCACGGCATCACCGTGGTCAACGCCCCGGGCACCATCGACGCCGATTACCGTGGCGAGGTGGGCATCATCCTGGGCAACGTGGGCCACGAGCCCTTCACCATCGAGCGCGGCATGCGCGTGGCGCAGCTCGTCGTGCAGAGCGTGGTGCGGGCCACACTGGTGCAGCAGCAGAGCCTGGAAGATACCGAGCGCTCGAGCGGAGGGTTCGGGCATACGGGAGTGAAGTAGCACCGACGACAAAGGGGCCGGGAAATGAAAGCCGCGATCGTCTACCACACGAAGACGGGGCACACGGAGCGCGCCGCCGAGGACATCGCCGCGGGGCTTCGCGATGCCGGAGTCGATGCACAACTCATCCACGCCAGCGACCTGGACGACGGGCACCTCGCCGACGCGGCCATCGTGGTCGTCGGCAGCCCATGCCACGCGGGCTCGTGCCGCTTGCGCGGCGGGCTCTCGGGTCCCGTGCGCGCGCTGCTCAAGAGGCTCGGCAAGGGGAGCCTCGCGGGCAAGGTGGGCGGGGCATTCGCCGTCAACTACGCCTACGGCGGCCACGTGACGGTGGGCGCCATCGAGAAAGCCCTGCGGGGCGCCGGCGCGCGGGTGCCAGCCCCAGGCGTGGTGGTCAAGGCGGGGGTGCCGCTCAGCCTCTACGAAGGGCCGAAGGCGTCGCCGGACGCTCGGGAGGCGCTGCGCCAGCTTGGCCAAGCCTTGGCCGCGGCCATCGAGGCGGGCTAGGCCTGCCTGCGGCGGATGTGCAGGTGGCAGCAGGTGTCGTCGGAGGCGGGGTTCCAGGTGTCGCAGTGGAAATCGAAGCCGGCGCCCTCGAAGGTGCCTGAGTCGACGGCGGCGGCAATCTCGCACATGGTGGCGCAATCTGCATCGCTCAGGCCGGCATTGTGCCAGGCCTCCTTCAGCGGGCACGTGCCGTGGGTGATGTCCACGCCGTTGGCGTCGATGTGGTCCACGCGGGGGCTGAACATGCGGCCGTCGTCGGCGCTGCCGCCCACAAAGGCCTCCTGGAGGCCGGCGAGGTCGTCGGGGGCATAGGGCGCGTATTTCTGGCCCGTGACGAGTCCCCGCTTGTAGATCGCCCGCTTCAGGATGGCCTTGGCCCGTTGCTCGCCGATCTCGTCGCGCAGCTCGGTGAAGATGTGCCAGTAGATCATCCCGCGGTGTTTGTAGGCGGCGTAGAGTCGCTGGCGGAGGTCGTCTTCATTGGGCACGTCTGTCCCCTCTCGTGTTCTCGGTGGCCTTACTTCACGGCATTGAGGATGGCCTTGAATGCGGGAGCTTCGGCGGTGCGGAGCATCTCGAAGAGCGCGGTTTCCACGCAGGTGACGGTGGCGCCGGCGTCGCGGGCCTTCTCGAGGCCGATGGCGCGGTTGGCCGCGGTGCGCGACGAGACGGCGTCGGCGACGATCTCCACCTCGCAGCCAGCCTCCACGAGCTCGACGGCCGTCTGGTAGACGCAGATGTGCGTCTCGATGCCGGCCAGAAGCACCTGCGTGCGGCCGAGGGCAGCAAGGGCCTCGACGAACTGCGGCTCGCCACAGCAACTGAAGCTGTGCTTCGGGATCTTCACCACGTCGGCCAGCAGGTCGGCGATCTCGGCGCGGGTGGGGCCGAGGCCGTCGGGGTTC
>JADHXT010000012.1 GCA_016782825.1 Candidatus Brocadiia bacterium
CACCGCACGGTGCGCCGCACGCGCGGGAGAAACGAGTGCCGACCTCGTGTGGGCTCTGGGCGAAGTGCTGCATCGCAACGCCGACGCGGTCGATGCCGCCGCGGCCAGGAAGGCATTGATCCAGGCCGCGCAATCGGCCAAGGACGCCGAGGTGGCTCGGCTGGCACGCCACGCGCTGGCGAAGAGCCAGTAGCTTTGCAGAACTCCAGCCTGCACCGCAATCGGTGTAAATGCAGGCGGGGTATGGACTTTTTCCACGTTTTCGCAGGAAAGCGCTTGACATCTCGGCCACAGAGTGTATAAGTGAAGGGTGTCAAAGCATTTAACCTATTGAAGGGCACGAACGCGTGTTCCGCCTGTCAATGTTCCTTGCCGTTGCGGCCGCCGCTGTGGCTGCGGCCCTCGTGCTTGTGGGTGAGCGCGCGGCCATCACGCGCACAGGCTACCGTGTGGCCGAGCTTGAGCGCGAGCAGTTGCGCCTCGTCGAGGCAAACCGGCGCCTCGAAGCCGACGTAGCCAAGCTCAAGGCACCCTTGAGAATCCACCAGCGCGCCGTGGAACTCGGCATCCGTGCCGAGCCGCCGGAAGACCGGCTGAAGAAGCAACAGGAGCGGATGGCAAAGGCCAGAGCAAAGGCGAAAGCCGCAGCGAAGGCCAAGTAGGCGGGTTGCCGCTGTCTCCCCTGCGTCCGAGAGACCGGCTGGAATGAGAATCAGCGAAGCACTACTGCTCGTCACGGTCGTGGCCATTGGCACCGTGGTCTTCCTGGACCAACGGGCGATGAACCGCCACCGACTCACCCAGATGCTCCGCAAAGAGCTTCTCCTGCGCCAGCAGGTGGAAGCCATGAGGCAGCGTGAACTCGCGCTCGAACACGAGCGGTGGGCACTCACCAACGATCCCTACTACGTGGAGCGGATGGTGCGCGAGGAACTCGGCTGGAAGCCCATCCATGACCCCACGCTTGCCTTGGCCGTTGCAATCACCTATCCGCCGGCCATCCCCAGCGCCGCCGAGGGGGCCTTCGACATGGCCCCCGTGCCGCCCACGCGGTCACCTGAAGAAGACGCGCAACTGATGCTTTCGCTGCTCGGCTACGAGTCGGCGAGCCACTTTCAGCGCAAGATGATGAGCCGGCACGTAACCGGCAAGGTCGACGGCCAGACCGTGGCGCGGGCGAGTGGCCTCATCGCCTTGCTCCAGCGAGTCGGCTGCGGCTCCGTAAAGGAGTTCCAGGCTCGCCACGGCGTGGCCGTCGATGGCATACTCGGGCGCCGCACGGAGCAACGGCTGCGAGACAAGGCGAATGAGTATCCTCGGCGCCGACGGCCCGAGAACGGGCCCGCGCTCGCACGCGACGACGATGGCACGCCAGCGCGGCGGCCCGGTGGCTGATGGCCCGCGGCGCACATCCCCCGGCCTACCCATAGAGCGACGACACAGGACGCGGCGTGTGTGCGCAGGCGCGGCGTGAAGAGAGGAGTCCACCGCACGATGAAGGCCGTGATCCTGGCGGCGGGCAAAGGCACGCGCATGCAGGGACTGTGCGACGAGTTGCCGAAGCCCCTGCTTCCTGTGGGCAACCGCCCCATCCTCAGCTACACGCTGGCACAGGTGGAGGCTAGCGGCATCGACGAGGCCCTCCTGGTGGTCGGCCATCGGGCGGAGCAGGTGCGCGACACACTCGGCGACGCGTGCGGCCGAGTCGCCCTCCGCTACGTGGTGCAGAGCGACCCCAAGGGCACGGGGCAGGCCACCGCTCTCGCCGAAGAGTTTGCCGCGGGCGAGCCGTTCCTCCTCATGTTCGGCGACATCGTCACGTCGGCACGGCACCTGCCCGACATCACTCGCATCTACGCCGACGAGCGGCCAGCGGCTGTCCTCTCCATCCGCTACTTCCGCGACCCCGCCTCCGGCGGCGCCGTGTATGTGGACGCCAGCCGCGTGGAGCGCATCGTCGAACGGCCATCGCCCGGCGACACCACCACCCACTACATCAATGCCGGCATCTTCGTCTTTCCCCCGGCCATCTTCGACCTCCTGCGGCAGGTCGACCTCTCGCCGCGCGGCGAGTACGAGCTGACCGATGCGATTCGGCTCCTGATCGAGGGCGGCGGCATCGTGCGGGCCTACGACCTCGAGAAGTTCTGGATCAACGTCACCGACCCCGCCAACTACCTGGAGGCGCAACACGAGTTCTTTGCCGAGACGCCTCCGCCCGCGGCGGCATTGGCGGAGGGCGTGCAGGCACAGGGGGCCGTGGTGGTTGCCGCCGACAGCACGCTCCATGAGTGTGCCCTGGGGCCGAATGTCAGCATCGGCTCGGGCTGCTCGATTGGCCCTGGCGCCATCGTGCGCGAGGCCGTGGTGATGGACGGTGCACAGGTGGGGGCCGGCGCCCGCGTGGTGGGGGCCGTGGTGGGGCTCGGGGCACAGGTGAGCCCCGGCGCCGTGCTCGTGGGGGAGCCGGGCGGCCGCGCGGCCGTCGTGGGCCATGGCGAGGCCGTGTGACATGTGGCCGAAGTGGGGAAATCGGCTTCTGCACGGTGAATACCTCGCCTCGGCAGCCGTCTAAACTGCACGGAGAGAAGAGAGTTGACAGCCGATCTGCGCTGTGGCACAATGGCAGCAGGTTTGGCACGGACCATGCAGGCAGGAACCACTGCAGAGGAGACGGACATGAGTGGCCTTCGGCTACGGACGGGACTGGGCGTACTGGCACTGGTGGGCCTTGCCATCGGGCTCAGCGGCTGTGCGAGCCTCCTGGAGCCGCAAGCCAGCGTCACCGGCGGCGCCGGCGGGCCGAGCATCGGCCAGGCACAGGCCGAACACTACAACGGCCCGAAGGCACGCATCGCGGTGCTGGCGTTCGACACCAAGACAGGCAAGGGGCACCGCATCGGCGATGGCATGACCGACATGCTCGCCACCGCTTTGTTCGGCACCAACCGCTTCATCGTGGTCGAACGGCGGGAGCTGGGCGGAGTGCTCGCCGAGCAGGACTTGGCCAGCAGCGGCCGTGTGAACCCCGCCACGGGAGCGGCCACCGGCCAAGTGTATGGTGCCGAGTTGCTCGTCGCCGGCGCCATCACCGAGTTCGAGCCCAACTACCAGGGCGGCGCGGTGGGCATCGTGATGCCTCGGCTGCCGCTCGGCATCGGCGCCACGGGCAGCCAGGCCCACATCGCCATCGACCTGCGGGTGATCGACGCGCGCACGTCGCAGATCGTGTGTGCCACGTCCATCACCGGACGGTCCACCGACTTCGCCGGCGCCCTGGGAACGGCCATCGGCGGTGGTAGCACGCGCACGGGCATTGGCCTGGGCGCCTACCGCAACACGCCGGTGGAAAAGGCCGTGCGCGTGTGCATCAACAAGGCCGTGGAGTTCGTCGTCTCGCGCACGCCGGCACAGTATTACCACGTGGGAGCAGGGCCGGCGCCGATGCCGCAGGCTCCCGCCCCCGCGGCCCCCGGCGGGGCACCGTCGCTGCCGCCAGTGGGCGGCGCGGTTCCCGGCGCCGCACCGTCGCTTCCCATGGTACCTGCTGCGCCACCGATGGCTCCGGCGCCGCCGCCTGCGGCTCCACCAGCGGCAGGCAATCTGCCCCAGCAGGTGTTCGTGTCGCTGGCCAGCGCGCGGATCTTCCAGAAGCCCGATGCCAGTTCCGCTGCCGTGGCCACGGTCACACAGGGCAGCGCCCTCACCGTCGTGGGCGAGCAGGGCAGTTGGTATGCCGTGGCCGCCGCGAATGGGAAGAACGGCTGGATCCTGAAGAGCTTCACGTCCGCCACCAAGTGAGCGACGTGGCACAGAACGGCGGGAGTCCATCGCTTCTCCTCAACGGGGAGTTGCCTCTGCGGAGGACGCTCCCCGTTGCCTTATCGGGGGAAGGCATGAAGACGCGACGAATGCGGATCTTGCTGCGGGTTGTGGCGACTCTCTCGCTGCTGGGTGCGGCGGGGTGCGAGAGCCTGCTCGTGCCACAGGGATACGTGACCGGCGGCGCAAACAGTGAGGGAATGGGCGCGGCCATGGCCGTGCCCTACAACGGCCCCCGGGCGCGCCTGGCGGTCGTGAGCGTGGAGAACAAGTCGGCGAAGGGCGGCCGCATCGGCGATGGCATGGCCGAGATGCTCGTCACCGCCTTGGTCAACAGCAACCGCTACATCATCCTCGAGCGTCGCGAGCTGGGCGGGGTGCTGGCCGAGCAAGACCTCGCCACCGGCGGCAAGGTGCTGCCCGGCACACAGGCCCCCACCGGGCAAGTGGTGGGGAGCGAGCTGCTCGTCTATGGCGCCATCACGGAGTTCGAGCCCAACTTCCAGTCGAACAGCGGCGTGCTCCGCAACCGCAAGTACGGGAGCCTGCTGCTCAACCTCAAGCAGGCACACGTGGCCCTCGACCTGCGTGTGGTGGACGCGCGCACGTCGCAGCTCCTCGCGGCCATGTCGGTCACGGGCCGGGCCACCGACCTGTCGGCCAGCGTGTTTGCCCCTGTGGGCGGGGGCAGCTCGCGCATGGGCATCGGCCTGGCCGGCTACCGCAACCAGCCCATCGAGAAGGCCATCCGGGTGTGCCTGGCGCGTGCCGTGGAGTTCATCGTGGCCCGCACCCCGGCTCAGTTTTACCACTACGACGCCAGCGGCCAGCCGTTCGTGCCCAACTGGCCGCCGCCGCCGATACCCGCACCGGGCGGGGCGAAGCCACCGCCGCAGAGTCCTGCCGTGCCGCACGCTGGCCCGCCCGCGGGCGCGCCGGCCTCGGCAGCCCCACAGCGCGTGCGCGTGACGCTCCAGACGGCCCGTGTGTTCCAGAATCCGGACGCAGGCTCGGCGTTGGTGGCCACGGTGGTGAAGGACACACTGCTGCGGCTCGAGGGCGAGAAGGGCAACTGGTATGCCGTGACACTGCCCGACGGGCGCAGGGGATGGGTGCTCAAGAGCTTCACCTCACCGGCCGCGCCGGGCCCGCCTGTCTCACGTCCATAGTGCTGCTGGACGCGGCCATGAACGTCCCGGCGAAGACCCGCACGCGCCAGTGAGGAAGATGTTGCCGGTGGGCACGTTTGCTCTTGACGCGCCTTGTGCGGACCGCTACAATCCATGTGTGGAAGACGGCGAGCCCCCGGATCGTTCCCCCGTCTCCCGATCGAGAACCTGGGATCTGAGTTTTGGGGCCTGGCCCTCACGGGCTTGTGTACGCCTGTTGCGCGCCCTACGAGCAGGGTCTGTCCCTCAAAGCCTGGGGAGAAGATGGCTGGAAGCGATTGGGCATCTGGGATGTACAGGAGACTGATGCACCGCAGTGAATGCATGCAGCCCGAAAGGAGCCCTGTGTGAGTTGAGCCCGCTTTTCGCGCGGCGCTCGGACTGTCCGAACGCCTGGTTGACCGCCCGATCACCTCTTTGCCTGGAGGATGGTAAGATGCGTAAGGGATTCGTGATTGCCGCCGTTGCGTTTGCCGTAGCTCTCTTTGCGGTGACCACTGCGAGCGCCATACCGACGTTCGTGCTGGACAACGGCAACGGGGTCTACAACGCCTATGGGCTTCAAACGATCAACAAGACCTGGGACCAGGCGCGCGTGGATGCGGGCGCGACCTGGATGTTCGGCATTGCCGGCGGGCACTTGGCGACCATCACCAATGCGACGGAGAATGCGTCGGTGGCCTCCGCAGGTGCTGGGGACCACTGGATCGGTCTCACCGATGCCACTGCCGTGAGCACGATCGACGGGTTCGACCCCGCGACGACCCTGGGCGCCGCCGAATTTGGCAATACCAGCGGGGCAGCCTATCCGCCGGCGGGCCAGACCCCAGGCGACACGGCAGGGACTCAGCGGGGCGAGGGATGGGTCTGGGTCACCGGAGAGCCGCTGGTCTACCAGGGCTGGAATGCTAACGAACCCAACGACTCCGGCGCGAACGAGGATGCCTGCGTCATGAACTCGGGTGGTGGATGGAACGACCACCGTGTCGGAACCACGCTGGGGAACGCGCCAGACCACACGCTGGACTCGGTTGTCGAGTTCGAGACGCAGTTCCTCACCGCGGAGCCGCCGGCCTTCACCCCGGGGATGAACATCCGCGAGCGGCGCTCCACGGGAACCATCAACAGCGTGGCCACCGCCTTTGCGCTGCTGGCGCTGCCCACCGGGGATCCGGGCATCGCCGCGGAGGCCATCTACTACAACGACGTGGTGGACTATGCGAACGCGAATCCGGGCGGCGATCACTACGACATCAACTACCTGCCGCTGACCGGCGGCGATGACTACGTGATCGAGGCCACGGGGTTCGTTGAGATTCCTACGGCCGGGCAGTGGACCTTTGGGACGAACACGGACGACGGGTCGTGGCTCGAGGTCGGCGGCTTTGTCAAGAGCGACGACGTGCTGGCGGGTCCCCACGACCATCTGGCCACGTTCACCTTCGCGTCGACCGGCTTCTACCCGTTCCGCCTCGTGTTCTTCGAGCGCGGAGGCGGGGACGAGGTGGAGTGGTTTGCCGCGCAGGGCGCGCACGCTGCGTTCAATGCGGCGCTGTTCGATCTCGTCGGCGACACGGCGAACGGCGGGCTGCTGGCGGTGACGTCAATTCCCGAGCCGGGCACCCTCACGCTGCTCGGCCTGGGCGGCCTGATCGCCGCGCGGCGGCGGCGCCGCCGGAAGTAGAGCGACGGACGACGCATGCTCCAGGCAAAGCACGGTGGCCTCTCGACCCGGCGGGTCGAGAGGCCACTTGCATGGGCGCATCAATCGGGGTGCTCTGGCCTAGTCGAGCCACTCGGTGTGGAAGAACTGGCCGGCCGGCCTGTCCACGCGCTCGTAGGTGTGGGCGCCGAAGTAGTCGCGCTGGGCCTGGATGAGGTTGGCGCTCAGGCGCTCGCGGCGGTAGCTGTCGAAGTAGGCGAGGGCCGAGCTGAAGGCGGGGACGGGGATGCCGAGGCCGGTGGCGGTGGCGACGACGAGGCGCCACGACTTCTGTGCCTTGTGCACGATCGTCTTGAAGTAGGGGTCGAGGAGCAGGTTGGCGAGGTCGGGCTTCTTGTCGAAGGCGGCCTTGATGTGGTGGAGGAAGCGGGCGCGGATGATGCAGCCGCCGCGCCAGATCATCGAGATCTCACCGAAGTCGAGCTTCCAGCCGCCGTCCCTGGCGGCCTCGGCCATGAGAGCGAAGCCCTGGGCGTAGGAGCACACCTTGGAGGCGTAGAGGGCGTCGCGGATGGCATTGATGGCCTTGGCCTTGCTGATGCCCTTCCAGAGCTGGCTCTTGGGGCCTTTGAGAATCTTGCTGGCGGCCACGCGCTCGTCCTTCACGCCGGAAATGCAGCGGGCGAAGACGGCCTCGGCGATAGTGGGGGCGGGGATGCCGAGGTCGAGGGCGCTCTGGCTCGTCCACTTGCCGGTGCCCTTCTGGCCGGCCTTGTCGAGGATCACGTCCACGATGGGCTTGCCGGTGTCGGGGTCCTTGCGGGCGAGGATGTGGGTGGTGATCTCGATGAGGTAGCTGTCGAGGTCGCCCTGGTTCCACTTGGCGAAGACCTTGTGCATCTCGTCGGCGCTCATGCCGAGCGCGTTGGCCATAATGTAATAGGCCTCGCAGATGAGCTGCATGTCGCCGTACTCGATGCCGTTGTGCACCATTTTGACGTAGTGGCCGGCGCCATCGTTGCCGATGTAGGTGCAGCAGGCGTCGCCGTCCACCTGGGCCGCGATCTTGGTGAGAATGGGCTTGACGGCCTTCCAGGCCTTGGGCGAGCCGCCGGGCATGATGGAGGGTCCCTTGAGGGCGCCCTCCTCGCCGCCGCTCACGCCGGTGCCGATGTAGAGCAGGCCCTTGCTCTCCACCTGCTGGCAGCGGCGGATGGTGTCGCCGAAGAAGCTGTTGCCGCCGTCGATGAGGATGTCGCCCTTGTCGAGGAGGGGCATCACCTTCTTGATGAAGTCGTCCACAGGCTGGCCGGCCTTGACCATGAGCATCACCTTGCGGGGCTTCTTGAGCGAGGCGATGAAGGCCTTGAGCGAGGTGCTGGGCACGATGTTCTTGCCCTCGCACGACGCGGCGACAAACTCGCCGGTGCGGGCGGCGGTGCGGTTGTAGACGGCGCAGGTGAAGCCCTTGCTCGCGACGTTGAGCGCCAGGTTCTGGCCCATGACGGCCATGCCGATGATGCCGAAATCGGCGGCGGGCTTCGCGGTGGTCTTCCTTGCCTTGGCCATTGTGGTACTCCAGGAGACGAGTAACAGAGGGGCTTGCATCTTAGTAACACTTCAGTCAAATGAGGACCTGGGGGCGGGAAGGTAGCGCAATCGGGTCATTCCGAGCGAAGGCCGTCTCCCGACGGCCGAAGCCGAGGAATCTGGCCGGGACGACCGTGGATGTCGCGTTCCCGGCCTCCACGGCGCGCGGGCCAGATTCCTCGACTGCGCTTCGCTCCGCTCGGAATGACGCCGGCACAACACCGGCGCGGACACAACGGTGTCCGAGGAGCATTCCCATGCCCTCACTCCGCTGAAGTGTTACGCATCTTACAGTTTGAGGGCGGAGGCGTCAACCCTCGGAAGGGCCTGAGTCATCGGGAGGCACGAGGTCGCGGAGTGCGGCGAAGGGGTCGTCTGGCTTTACGGCGGGGCAGGAGCAGCGCTCGGTGTTGCGATTGGCGCCGCAGGAGGGGCACAGGCCCGCGCAGGTGGGCGAGCACAGCGGGCGGAGCGGCAGCTCCAGCACCAGGCTCTCGGCGATATCCGCGGAGAGGTCGATGGTGAACTCGGAGTAGTAGTTGATGCGCTGATCGTCGCGGTCGCGGCGGCGGTTGGCCTCGGGCTCGCGGGTCTTGGGCATGTAGAGCGCGTCGAAGCGCCCGTGGAGGGAGAGATCCACGTCCTCGAGGCAGCGGCTGCATTGCATGCGGGCGACGGTGCGTGCCGTGCCTTGCGCGAGCACATCCTCCTGCATCCGCGTGAGCTTCACGGCGATGTGGACGGGGGCAGCGAATGTGGCGGCGTCTGCTTCGATGCCCACTTCGCTGGGGCTCTCGACGGCCTCGAGGTGGACGGGCACAAGGCCCAGGCTGGCAACGCCGACTTTCACGGCTTGGCCCCCTGGAGGGCCTTCCAGAAATCGGCCGACGCCGGGAGCCTGGCTGCCTGGCTGCACTGGCGCGAGAGGCTGCCGGCAATCGCGGCTGCGGTGGTGTAGAGCTGGGCGTCGGGCGAGGCGACCGCCTGCGGGCCGAGAAGGGCCACCATCCTGGCTTTGCTCTCCGTCATCAGCGTGGTGATGGACTGGAACCGCTTGGCCACGGCGGCCCCCTGCTTCTTCGCCGCCAGAGCATCGATCTCCGTGAGGAGTGCCCGAGTGCGGGCAGCGGCCGCAGCGTTGGTGGCGGCGGCGAGCACGCGGGGCGCTGAGGCGCCGAGGGCCGCGGCCAGGTCCTTGTTGCGGGTGGCCTTGAGACAGAGGTCGCGGGCTTGCTTCAGCAATGCCTCGAGATCGCTGCGGGGTGGGGCGTTGGCCGGGCGAGTGGGGTCGAGCAGGGCGCGCAGGCTGGTGTGGCGTGGCAGCGACGCCACGGCGCGCTCGAAGTAGCGGCGCGCCATGTGCAGATCAGCGGCGCCGTAAAAGACGCGGTAGAAGCGGCGCTCGTAGTCGCGCAGGTCGGGGAGTGCAGGCGACCAGCCATACTCCGCGGCGAGCGCCACCTGCATCCACGACGGCGGCAGCAGCGGCTGCGGACGCAACTCGCCGCACAGACCCACCACGTTGGGGTGGGGAGCTCCCCAGCGGCTGGCGTGGAGAAGCTGGGAGAACTCGGCGGGAGCCCAAGCGATGGCCACGGGCTTGGCATCGTCCCGGCGCAGCGGGCCCACGTGGGCTTCCACCGCGTGCTGGATGGGCACGTCCTCGATGCGGATGTCAAACGCCGCCTTATCGGATGGCCGAGCGCCGGTGCCCAGCAGGGCCACCGGCAGGCGGAGCGAGCGGCGCATGTCGCGCGGCATGTCGTCCGAAGGCGTCAGCGTGATGGCCAGTGCTTCCGAGCTCGCGCCCCGGGCCGGCGGGGCGGGGGGAGAGACGAGAAACACGCCGTGCGCCTGCGCGGCAGCGGCGTCGGCGCCCGGTGCAGCGGTCAGGCAGTTGAGCTTCAGGCTTTCCATCGCGGCGTAGATCGAAGGGTGCAGGGCAGTGGGCTCTCGCCAGAGACAGCCGCGCAACGTGAACGCCGGCGAGTCGGTGACACGTATCAGGGGAATGAGGAGGTCGGGGCCGACCGCGCTGGCCGTGTCGAGGAGCTGGACGAAGGTGAGCGCGGCGTTCAAGATGCCGCGCGGCCCGTGCGCCAGGAGCCCGATCTTGCTCGTGGTGACCGCAATGCCGTAGCTCTGGTCGGGACGCGCCTGGGGCACGGCCATGCCGAACTTCCGCCCCACCCGCTTGAAGGTGTTCCTGCCCGCGACGGCCGTGGCGAGGCAGAGGGTCTTGTCGAACGACGTGAAGAGGCCGATGCTCTTGATCGGGAGCGCGAGGCCCGTGCGTTCCTTGATCTTGTCGCGCACCATCTGTGCCGCACGCAGGAGGGGCGCGTTGCGCGTGGACGTGACGTAGATGCGGAAGCTCGAATCGAGGATCAGGGTGGCGGCCTCGGCGTTCACACTCACGCTGGCCGGGTGGGGGATCACGTCCACCACGGACGTGGCGGGGGCCTTGCCGATGGGCGCGCGCAGGTGTGGCGAACGGAGGTATATCTCGCGCCCGCTCGGCTCGTCCACCACGATTTGCAGCCCCTGCCTCACCACGTCCTTGGCCTTGTAGGCGAGTGACACGGGAACCGACTTTCGCGCGCTCAGCCGGATGAGGTGAGGCACGGAGGTGGCATACTCGGCCGTGGTGACGCGGCAGCGCACGGTGACGTAGTTGTCGGTGGGGTTGGTGACGAGGAGCTTGAGCGGGTCTTCCGACTTGGTGTATTGCGGCACGTCGCGGACGGTAACGAATGGGCCGGGGCGCGAGGCCAGGATGGCCTCCATGGGGGCCTCGGCCGCGCCCCATCCACTCACCTCGCCGAGCACTTTGTTCGTCCGGCGCACGTGGCACTGCACCGAGCGGGCGTCCTCGGGACGCGGCACGCTGACCTCCACCACGTAGCCATCCGCCTGCGTGCGTGTCGCGGCTCGCGCGTCGGTGAGATTCTTCGACGCCCGCACGCGGCCGGCGGCGTCCACCAGCAGGCTCTGCGGCGCCGCGTCAGGCCAGGTGAGAAACAGCTCCACGCGGTCGTTCAATCCCGGGTCGCCGTCGGCAGCGCGCAGGAGCTGAGGGTCGGGGCTCTCGCAGCGCACGATTACGTAGAATCGCTTGTCGTCGAACGATACGGCCAGGGACGATTCGTGGGCGGCCTGCCGGCCGTCCGGGTGGGTGAGGAAGGGATGCATCCAGGAGGCCTGGCTCCAGCACACGTCGCGCAGGCTGCCATCGATGTCGGGCGCCGGCGCCTTGTAGGCGCGCACCACCGGCGCCGGCGGAGGCGGCTCGGCCGGTGGCGTGGCGGGCTCTGCTGCGTGGGCGAGTGACGGCAGGACGATGGCCACAAGGGCGGCGACTAGGGCGTTTCGCTTGCTTCCTCGCTCGGCGGCATGGGGAGCTGTGTGGGGGATGGAGCTACTCCAGGTTGGAGTGTTTGGCGGACATGCTCTCGGCCGACGTGCCCGTGCGGCCCTGGAGACACAGGATCAAGGCATCGAAGAAGAGGAGGAGGACTTGCTCGAAGAGCGACGCTCCAAACTGCTCCGACGCGGTGGCGCCCTGGCTGAGCTTCGTGGGCGCCGGCAGCACCACTTCCACGTCGGCCTCGGCGCCGAGCGAGGAACCCGGGGCGGCCACGACGGCGGCCACGGTGGCCCCCACCGCGCGCGACTTCCGCGCGCGGTGCAGGGTGATCATCGTCTCGCCCGAACCCGAGACGGCCACGCACAGGTCGCCCGCCTCGATGGCCGGCGTGGTCGTCTCCCCACACACGCACGCGGTCATCCCGAGATGCACGAGACGCATGGCAAAGGTGCGCGCCACGAGGCCCGAGCGGCCTTCGCCGGTCACGTAGATGCGGCGGGCAGCCACCACGGTCTTGGCCAGTTGGTCGGCGCTTTCGAGATCGGCCTCGCCGAGCACGCTGGTCACCTCGCTCAGGATGCGGCCGACCGCCACGCGGAGGCTCATGGTCCACTCCAGCTACTGCACGCGGAACATGACACAACACATAGTATACCCTAGCCTTGCGCGGCAGACAAGCGCCGCCAGGCGGGTGTGCGCAGGGGCGACGGCAGGGGGTTGAGCGCGGCTGGGGAGGCCGTCGTCACTCGCGGGAGGCCGGGGCGATGTACACGGTGCCTTCGGCATCCGGGGGGCCGTCGATGGTGACGCGGCAGGGGAGAAAACGCTCGATGACGCGGGCGTTGGTCGTCAGGTGGCTGGTGACACGGGGGACGGTGAACTCCGACGGGCCGTCGGCCAGGGCGAGGGGCAGGAGGAGTTGGTCGGCGGTATGGCTGTCCACGGCGGCGCGAGTGTCGAGGAAGTCGAGGAGGGCGTCGGTGGCCTCGTCGGCGACGCGTTCGGCCCGCTTGCCCAACGCCCCGAGCGCAGCGTAGCAGGCGCGGCCGCCGCCCTCGAACGCGGCGAGCAGGAGGAGCATGGTGCCCTTGCCGCGGGACGGCAGGTCCACGACCTCGATGCCTGCGGCGAGGCCGGCGTCCTGGAGGCATTGAAGAGCGCGATCGCGCTGCCGCGTGGCGATGGAGCGATCGAGGTTGCCCACGGACGAGATGCCTTCGAGGCGCTCCAGAGAGCCGCGAGGGCCGAGGACGAACGGCGTGATGCGCGTGGCCGGCTGGATCCTCGCTCGAATCTCACCGCCGCCGGCAGGGTAGTAGCCCGCACGGGTGAGGGTGAGTTCCACGTCAATGCCCATGCGGCGGAGCAGCACGGCCCATTGATGTTGGAGGAAGTGGTACGTGGGAGCGAAGGGCACGTGGGTGCCGCCGCCGAGGGTGAGGATGGAACGGCGGCCCGCGAGCGCCAGCGGCAGGGCGAGCGTGTGGAGGAGGAGCGGAGCCGAGCCGGCCGTGCCTATCTCGAAGGCGTGGGTGCCCGGCCGCACCGGCCCCGGCACGAAGGTTACCGCGCGGGAGCCGAGCTTGGCCCCGTCCACCTTTGCCGAGCAGACCTTCGCCGCGGCTTTCACGCAGGCCAGGTGCTGCGGCCGAAGCCCCGGCTTCTTGCGGCCGGCCCGCAGATTGACGATCTGAAAAGGCGTGCCCGCGATCATCGAGAGCGACAGCGACGTGCGGAGCAACTGCCCGCCGCCTTCGCCCTCCGAACCGTCGATGTGCACCAGCTCGCTCACGTTCGCTCCTCGGCAGTTTGCCCGACGCGCGGGCCGCTGCTATAATACCGCCGCTCAATCATGGACGCAACAAACCGCCACGAACGCCTGGTCTTCCTGGATCGCGACGGCGTGATCAACACGTCGCCCGGCGAAGGATGGGTCATGGACTGGGCCGACTTCGCGTTTGCTCCGGGTGCTCTCGACGCCCTGCGGCGGCTGCACGAGCACGGCTTCACCGCGTGCGTGGTGACCAATCAGTCGTGTGTGGCCCGCGGGCTGGTCGGGCGGGACGTGATCGACGACATCCACTCTCGGATGAGCCAGGCCGTGGCCGACGCCGGCGGACGGCTGGCCGGCGTCTATGCCTGCCCGCACTATGACACGGACAACTGCTCGTGCCGCAAGCCGAAGCCCGGCCTTATCGACCAGGCCGTGGCCCGACACGGCGGCGATCCCTCCCGCGGCTTTCTGGTGGGCGATGGCGCGCGCGACATTGCGGCCGGCCACACACGCGGCTGCACCACGCTTTTCGTCAAGGGCGAGAACCCGCTGCCCGAGGAGCCGCCGGCCGATTACGTGGTAGGCAGCCTGGCCGAGGCCGTGGACATCATTCTGCGGCTCGTCGGGGAGGGGGAGTGATGCGTCGGCGTGTGCTGCTGCCGGCCTTCGCTCTGCTCGTTGCCGCGCAGGCATCGGCCGCCACGCGCATCCACCTCAGCCTCATCCTCGGCACCGCGAGCGAGTGGTATCAAGGCGCCGACAAGTGGAAGGAAGTCGTCGAGAAGCGCACCGAGGGGCGCTACACCGTCCGCTTGGTGCCCGGCGCGGCATTCTCCAGCCACAGCCAGAGCGGCGAGTTGATCGACGTCCAGTGCGGCAATCTCGAGGTGTCCCTCGAGTCCACCATCCTTCTCGCCACGCTGGACAAGCGCTGGGCCGTCTTCTCCTTCCCGCTGCTCTTCCCAGACCACAAGACGGCCAACGCCGTGTGCGATGGCCCCGTGGGCCAGCAGATGCTCAAGAGCCTCGAAGACAAGGGGCTGGTGGGTCTGGCCTACGGCGTGAATGGCTTCCGTCAGGTGACCAACAACCTCCGGCCCATCCGCACGCCCGACGACCTGCGCGGCCTGAAGATCCGCATCCCTCAGGGGCTGCCCGCGCGTATTTTCACCCACTTCGGCGCCAGCGCGCATCACATGAACTTCGGCGACCTCTTCATCGCCCTCCGCACCGGCGACATGCACGGTCAGGAGAATCCCCTTTCCGTCATCGCCGCGGCGCGCCTCAGCCGCGTGCAGAACCACGTGACGCTTTGGGACTACGTGTACGACCCCATCGTCCTGTGCGTGAACAAGCGCTTCTGGGACGGGCTGCCCGAAGCGGACCAGGACGTGTTGCGAGAGGCGGCCAGGGAGGCCATGAACTACGAGCGGAAGCTCGTGGCCAAGGCCGATGCCGAGCTCCCGAAGCACCTCGCCGAGCAGCGCATGGCCGTCGCACGCCTCACCGCCGAGGAACGCGCGGTTTTCCGGAAGCGACGCGAGGCGCTGCGACCCTACTTCGAGCAGATGGCGGGCAAGGCGTTGCTCGCGGAGTTCGAGCAGGCAGTCCGGGCCGCAGAGGAGGCGACGGAATGAGGGCATTCCTCGCTCGGCTGGAGGAGCGCGTGGCTGGCCTGCTGCTGGCGGCCATCACGCTGCTCATCTGCGCCCAGCTCGTGCTCGCCTCGGCCGCGCCCGCGTGGGCCTCGCCGCTCAGCACGCTCATTCTGGCGCTGTTCTTCTGGTGCACGCTGCTGGGCATCCCGGCGGCCACGCGGCGCCGCGCCCACCTGAGCCTCATCTTCGTGCGCCGGCACATCCCCGAGCGCTGGCAGCTCGCGCTGCGCGTGGCCTGGCTCGTCGCGGCGCTGGTCTTCTTCGGCATCCTGGCCGTGACGGGCACACGCCTGTGCCTCAACCTGGCGCGCTGGGGCAACAGCTTCCTCGGCACGGCGTGTCCCGACTGGGTGGTGACCGTGGCCGTGCCGGTGTCGGCGGCGCTGTCGTGCGTCAGGTCGTGTGAGGCCTGGCGGAAGGCCGAGACGGAGGGGGCCTCGTGATGCACGCGGAGATTGCCCTCACCCTCTTTGCCGTATTCGCCGTGCTGGCGCTGCTCGAGGTGCCGATTGCCTTCAGCCTTGGGCTGTCCGCCGTCGCGACGCTGGTGCTGCACATCCCCGAACGCAGCCTGATGATCGTGGCGGCGCAGACGCGCAACGCGCTGCTCCACGAGCCGCTCATGGCCATCCCGCTGTTCATCACGGCGGGCCTGGCCTTCTCGAAGAGCGGCGTGGCGAGTCGCCTGGTGCGCTTCGCACGGCTGCTTGTGGGCGGCATGCCCGGCGGCCTGGCGGTGGTGGTGGTTCTGGTGTCGATCTTCTTCGCAGCGATGAGCGGCTCGGGTCCCGCGGCCGTGGCCGCGCTGGGTGCCGTGCTGATCCCAGCCCTGGCACAGAACAACTACGACAAGGGGTTCGCCTCGGCCCTCGTGGCATCCAGCGGCGGTCTGGGCATCATCGTGCCGCCCTCGATCGCCATGGTGATCTATGGCGTGGTGGCGCGAGTGGACATCCTGAAGCTGTTCGTGGGCGGCGTGTTGCCGGGCCTGGTGATGGCGGCGGCGCTGACGGGCTACGTGGTGGTGGTGAGCCGCCGGCGTGGGTACGGCGTGCGCGAGCCTTGGCCGGGGTGGGGGGCCTTTGGGTGTGCGTTCGTGGCGGCGCTGCCGGGGCTGGTGGCCCCCGTGGTGATTCTCACGTGCATCTACAGCGGCTTTTCGAGCCCCACGAAGGTGGCAGCCGTGGCGGTGGTGTATGCCTTCGTGGCCGACGTGCTGTTCTACCGCGACATCAAGGTGCGGCAGGTGCTGGGTATCTTCAGCGAGGGGGCGGTGATCTCGTCTCAGGTGCTGGTGATCGTGGCCGCGGCATCGCTGTTCGCCTGGGTGCTCAACTACACGGAGATCACACAGGCCACCGTGGTGTGGCTCAAGGGTGCGGCATTGCCCGGCTGGCTCATGCTGCTGATCATCAACGCGGTGGTGCTGCTGGCCGGGTGCTTCATCGACGCTATCAGCATCTACTACATCTTCGTGCCCATCCTGCTGCCCATCGTGATGCACCTGGGCGTCAGCAAGCTCCACTTCGGCGTGATCATGGCGGTGAACCTCGCCATCGGCCAAGCCACGCCGCCGGTGGGCGTGAACCTCTTCGTGGCGTGCGGCATCTCGAAAGTGTCGCTCACCCGCATCGCGCGCGCCGTCTTCCCGCTGGTGCTCGTCGAGGTGGCCGCGCTCCTGATCATCACCTACCTGCCCTGGCTCTCGACCTTCCTGCCGAGCCTGCTTCCCTAATCAAGACACGGACTGTCTTGAGGGACACCGCCTACTCGGCGAGACGGTCGAGCGCTTGGGTGAGGGCCTGGAGGAGGGCGGTGACGCCTTGGCCTGTGGCGGCGGAGATGGGGTAAACGGGCACGTCGATGGCGGCACGCAACTCGTCGAGCGCATCCTGGGCATCGGGGAGGTCAATCTTGTTGGCCGCGACGATGTGGGGCCGCTCGAGGAGTGCGGGGCTGTAGCCGGCGATCTCGTCGCGGAGCGTGTGGTAGGCGTCGAGAGGGGAGGTGCAGTCCACGGCGGCGGCGTCGAGCACGTGGAGGAGCACGCGGGTGCGCTCGATGTGGCGAAGGAACTCGATGCCGAGGCCGTGCCCTTCGTGGGCGCCCTCGATGAGGCCGGGGATATCGGCCACGACGAGGGTGCGGTAGCCGCCGACGTCGGCGATACCGAGGCTGGGGAAGCGCGTGGTGAAGGGGTAGTTGGCCACCTTGGGGCGTGCGGCCGAGATGCGGCGGAGGAAGGTGGACTTGCCTGCGTTGGGGAGGCCCACGAGGCCCACGTCGGCCAGGAGCTTGAGTTCGAGGCGCAGGTTGCGTTCCTGGCCCGGCTGGCCCTCCTCGCACTCGCGGGGGGCGCGATTGGTGGCGGAAGCGAAGCGGCGATTGCCGCGTCCGCCGTGGCCGCCGAGGGCGATGCGAACCGTCTGGCCCGGCTGATCGAGGTCGCGGAGGATGAGGCCGGTGTCGTCGTCGTAGATGATGGTGCCCACGGCGATGCGCACCTCGGCGTCCTCGCCGCCGGCGCCGGTCATGCCTTTGCCTTGGCCTGGCCTGCCGCTCTTGGCCACGATGTGGCGGTGGTAGCGCAGGTCGAGGAGGGTGTCAACGGCCGGGTCGGCGATGAACACCACGTCGCCGCCCTTGCCTCCGTCGCCGCCATCGGGGCCGCCATGGGGGACGAACTTCTCGCGGCGGAAGCTGGAGCTGCCGTTGCCGCCGCTGCCGGCTCGCACGTGGACGGTGGCTTCGTCGATGAACATCGTGGCGGTTCCGTGGTGGCGCACAAACCCTCCTGCCGGTGGGCCACTGGCGGGAGGGGTCGTGGGATTCGGTGGGCGCGGGCCTACGGCCCGGCGATGACGTGCACCTTGCGGCCGGTGCCGAACTTCACGCGGCCCTCGGCGAGCGCAAAGAGCGTGTAGTCTCTGCCCAGGCCGACATTGCTGCCGGCATGGAACTGGGTGCCGCACTGGCGGACGAGGATGGTGCCGGGCGTGACGCGCTGGCCGCCGAAGCGTTTGACGCCGCGGTGCTGAGCGTTGCTGTCCCGTCCGTTGCGGGTCGAGCCCTGTCCCTTCTTGTGGGCCATGAGGGGCCTCCGTATCTATCGTGTGGCGCGCCGCACATGGCGGCAGGTCAACTCTCGTGGCGGGTTAGTATAGCACAAATGCCACCAAACCCCAAGCCGCACCGTCAGCCGACGGCGATCTTGCTGATGGCCACGCGGGTGAGCTTCTGGCGGTGGCCCTTCTTGCGGCGGTAGCCGGTGCGCCGTTTGTAGGTGGCCGACATCTTCTTGGCGTCGAGCGTGTGGTCCACGACGGAGCCGATGACGCGGGCGCCTTCGAGGACGGGCGTGCCGGTGCGCACGTCGTCGTCGCTGCTGTAGAAGAGCACGCGGTCAAACTCGATGGGCTCGCCAGGGGCGTCGTTGAGGCGCTCG
This sequence comes from Candidatus Brocadiia bacterium, assembly GCA_016782825.1. Classification (GTDB taxonomy): domain Bacteria; phylum Planctomycetota; class PUPC01; order DSUN01; family DSUN01; genus BS750m-G60. Next base: position 18,489 of record JADHXT010000012.1, read on the forward strand.
ATCTCGATGACGTCGCCTGGCTCGACCTTGTACTGCTTGCCGCCGGTCTCGATCACTGCGTACATGAGAGGTCTCCTTGGCTACACGGTGGTTTTCCTGCCGCCTTCGGTAAAGCAGAGCACCTGACACTGGTCAGGTGTGAAGTCCAGTTCAATGATCACCTGGATGGTGCACTTGTGTTCCTGCTCGATATCGTGCAGCGCGCCGCGCTTGGTGTTGGCCAACTGCTGTCCGATGGCCGGATGGAGATGGGCCTCGACCCGCACGGTGCCTTTCTTGGAGACGGCAAGGCGGATCTGGCGCATCACGTGGGGCAGCATGCTTTCCACGCCGCGGACGAGGCCCGTGCCGTGGCAGGAGGGGCAGGTGTCGAACAGGGCGATCTTGGTGCGCTCGCGCACCCGCTGGCGGGTGATCTGCAGCAGGCCGAAGGGCGACATGCGGAGCACCTTGCTGCGGGCTCGGTCGCCCTTGAGCTCGGCGGCCATGGTTTTCTCGACCTCGCGGCGGTTCTTCTCCTGGCGCAGGTCGATGAAGTCGATGACGATCAAGCCGCCCATGTCGCGGAGGCGGAGTTGACGCGCGGCCTCCTTGGCGGCCTCGATGTTGGTGCGGAGCGCGGTGGTCTCGATGTCGTTTTCGCTGGTGCATTTGCCGGAGTTGACGTCGATGGCCACGAGGGCCTCGGCCTGGTCGATGACGATGGAGCCGCCGCTCTTGAGCTTCACCACGTTGCGGAAGGTCTTCTCGATCTGCTCTTCGATGCCGTAGCGCTCGAAGATGGGGGCGGCGCCGCGGTAGCGCTTGACGCACTTGCGCGACTTGGGCGACACCATCTTGAGGAAGTCGGCGGCCTCGCGGGCCACCGGCTCGGAGTCGATGATGATCTCCTCGATGTCGGTCGAGAAGATGTCGCGCATGGTGCGGATGACGAGATTGTCTTCCTGGTAGGCGAGGCAGGGGGCTTTGTCGGTGTTGAAGCGCTCCTCGCAGGCGGCCCAGAGCTTGCTGAGATAGCGGAGGTCGCTCTGGAGGTCGCGCTTGCGGGCGCCGAGGCCCGCGGTGCGGACGATGTAGCCACAGTTTTCGGGCAGCGCGAGCTCTTCAAGGAGCTTGCGCAGGCGCTGGCGCTCGGCTTCGTCGGTGATCTTGCGCGACACGCCGTGGTGCACGATGCCGGGCATCATCACCAGGTAGCGGCCGGGGAGGCTCACGTAGGTGGTCACGCTGGCCCCCTTGGAGCCGATGGCCTCCTTGGTGACCTGCACCACCACATCCTGCCCTTTGCGGAGGAGCTTCTGGATGGGCGTGTTGTCCTTGCGGCGCTTGGGGATCGCGCTGTCGGTGGGCATGTAGTTCTCGGCGCCGGTGCCCTTGACGTCGCTCACGTGGAGGAAGGCGTTCTTGGGCAGGCCGATGTCCACGAACGCGGCCTGGATACTGGCCTGGACGTTGGTCACCCGGCCTCGGTAGATATTGCCCAGATGGCGGGCCGAGGCGGTGGGCTGGATGTAGAGTTCCTCGAGCACGTCGTCTTCGAGGACGGCGATTCGGCTTTCCTCGGGTTCCTGGGCGTTGATGAGCATCTTACGTTGCATTCGGCGTGGCCTTTTCGGTTGCGGGCGTCCGCGGGGACTCCTCGTCATTGCTCGGGAAGGGGGCCAGATTCAGGTGCGTGCGCCGGAGCGGGATGGCCGTGCTGTGGGCCGCGTGCGTGGCCATCAGAGCCTGGAGCACTTCGAGGGGCCGCGGCGTGCTGCCGGGGCCGATCCGCACCTGGAAGCGCACGGTGGAGCCATCGAGCTGCACCCAGTCGACGGCAGGCCGGATGTCGAGCGAGCGGGTGGCCTTCGGCGTCGAGCGCTCGATCACCATGCTATCGCGTGCGAGAAACTGCTCGATGTGCGCGGGCTCGATGGGCCCTTCGGGCGGAAGGGTGGCTTCGTAGACCACCGATTCCACCCGCGCCCGTACGCCGGCCGGCAGTGCGTCGGCTGCGGTGAAGGCGATGCCGGCCGGGGCTTGCGCCTGAAGCTCGGTCAGAGCGTGGGCGGGTGCCACGGGCGGCTGGAACTGCACCTCGAGGGCCTCGTCGTCGGCGGCGACGCCGAGGGGCAGCGCCAGCACGATGGAGAGCCGGGGGTGCGGGTGGTAGCCTTCGCTCATGCGCACCGGCAGCGCGGCCCGGCGGAGCGCTCGCTCGACCAGCCGCATCAGGTCGTGATGCGACAGGAATCTGGCTTGTCCCTCCTTGCGGAAGCGGAAGAGGATACGTTGGGCGTCCATGGGTCCGTGAGGCTACGTGATTTCGGGCAGCACGTGGTGAGTCCAGTCGGTGAGGAACTCGAGGGTGCGCTCCGGCTCGTCGAAGGAGAGCGCGGTGCGCGCCACTTCCTGGGCGTGCTCGGAAGTCACGGAGCGGATGATCTCCTTGATTTTGGGCAGCACGGCCGGGCTCACGCTGAACTCGTGGAGCCCGAGCCCCAGCAGCAGCACGGCGTAGACCACGTCGCCGGACATCTCGCCGCACATGGCCACGCGGATGCGGTTGCGGTTGCCGGTCGCGATCACGTCGCGGATGATGCGCAGGATGGCCGGGTGGGCTGGCTGGAACAGATTGCTCACGCACTCGTTGCCGCGGTCCACCGCCAGGGTGTACTGCACCAAGTCGTTGGTGCCAATTGAAATGAAGTCGACCTCGCGTGCCAGCAGGTCGATGATTGTTGCCGCGCCGGGCACCTCGACCATGATGCCGAGCTCCACGTTGCGGCTGAAGCGGATGCCCTCGTTGTCGAGGTCGGCCATCACCTCGTGCACCACGCTCTTGGCTTGTCGCACCTCCCGCAGGTTGCAGATCATGGGGAAGAGGATACTGATCGGGCCTTCGGTCGAGGCACGGAGGATGGCTCGGATCTGAGTCCTGAACAGGTCGAGGTGCTGGAAGCACAGGCGGATGGAGCGGCAGCCGAGGAAGGGGTTGCGCTCGGTGGAGGCTTCGCCAGGGACGAGCTTGTCGCCGCCCATGTCGAAGGTGCGAATGGCCACGGGGCGCCCGCCGAGGGTTCGCACCACCTGGCGGTAGGCCTCGTAGTGCTCTTCCTCGGTAGGGGGGCTGCCTTTCTCGAAGAAGAGGAATTCGGTGCGGTAGAGCCCGATGCCCTCGGCGCCGCGCTCGACGGCGATGGCGGCTTCGCCCGGCGATTCGATGTTGGCGTAGAGGCGGATGCGCTTGCCGTCGCGGGTCTCGGCAGGCAGGCGGCAGAGGCGGGCCAGGCGGGCCTCGTGCTCTTTGATGTTGCGCACCTTGGCGTGGTAGGTGTCGAGCACGTCCTCATCGGGGTTGATGATCACGGTGCCCGTGTTGCCGTCCACGATGAGCATGTCGCCCGGCACGATGTCGGCGGTGATGGTGCCGAGGCCGACCACGGCGGGGATGCCGAGGGCCCGTGCCACGATGGCCGTGTGCGACGTGCGCCCGCCTGCATCGGTGGCGAAGGCCACCACCTTGTCTTTGTCGAGCGTGACGGTTTGGGTGGGCGTGAGGTCCTGGGCCACGATAATGGCATTCTCGGTGAGCTGGCTCAGCCCCTCGGAGTTGCTGCCCTGGAGCTGACGCAGGAGGGTGTGCTGGATGTCGTACAGATCGTGGACGAGGCGTTTGAGGAAGTCGTTGGCCATGAAGGTTCGCACTTGCTGCTTGATGGCGACGGACACGGCGAACTCGGCGGTGCAGCAGCGGGCCTCGATCTCGTTGAGAATCTCGCTCTGGAGCGTGGCATCCTTGAGCATGGACACGTGGGCGTCGAACACCTTGAGGTGTTCGCCTGCGGCCTGCTTGGCGGCCGTCTTCTGTATGAGCAGCACCTCGGCGATGGCGTCCTTCACGGCGCGGAGGAAGCGCTTCTTCTCGGCCGGCACATCGCTGGGGTGGAGCTTCCGGTGGGAGACGGGAAACTGCTGGCTGTCGAGGATGAAGGCTTCGGCGATCGCCACGCCTGGCGAAGCCGCGATGCCTGTACGCTCTTCCATAACGCATGCTCGATCGGTGGACAGTGGAGGCACCCGCTGTGGCGCCTAGTCTTCGCCAAAGCCGCTCCGCAACACCGCTGCCAGCACGGCAACGGCCGTTCGCGCGTTCATACCCGAGGCGCGCACCACCAGGCGCGTGCCCTTGACCAACGGCTGGTAACTCGAGAGGCCAAGGAGCATCAGCACGCTCTTGGGATCCACGGCACGGTCGCCGTGGAGCAGG
>JADHXT010000267.1 GCA_016782825.1 Candidatus Brocadiia bacterium
GACCGGTGGATGGTCAGGCTTGACCCGATGCCCGCCGCGGCTAAAGGGCGCGATCTCACGATCTCCGCCAGCAATGGACCGGCATCGGCCATCAAGGACATCGTCGTCGGTGACGTGTGGGTTCTGACGGGCACGACGAGTCTCAGTGGTGAGCTCGTTATGTCGAGAAAGGGCAAAGAAGCGACTCCGCCCCCGGCCATGCCGCTGTTGCGCGAGTTCAGGATCAAGACCAAAGCGCGTCGCTTTCGTACGCCCCGCGAACGCCGCATGGAGATTGGCGGGGGCAAGTATCTATCCCATTGGCGGCCCGCAACCTTCACCGAGCCGGACACGGACACGTCCGTGGCCGCTTACTATTTCGCCTCTCAAGTCCAGGAGAAGAACGTTCCCATCGGCATCATCACGTTGGGGGCCCACAATCCCCCGTTGACCTGGATCTCGTACGACGGGGTGCAGGACGCCGTCGGCTTCGGAAAGGAACGGGATGAACTGAACCTGCTCTATCCCAATACCGACGTCTGCAAGGCGGCGGTGAAATCGTACATCGAAACCGTCAAGCAGTACAACCGCGCTGTCGTCGCGCTGCGGGAAGCCGGCAAGGAGATTCCTTTGGAATTGGCAAGACAGGCGCCCGCCTTCCCCGAACCCTATTACAATCACTACGCCGCCGAGACCGAGACGGCAACCCATACCTACAACTTCTGCATCAGTCCGCTGACCCCATTCGCCGTGCGCGGCGTGCTGTGGCTCCCCGGCAAAGGCAACCTCGGCAAGGACGTCTCGAGATACGCCGCCGCCTTGAAGGCCTATGCCAGCAGTCTCCCGAAGACCTATGGCCAGGACAAAGTCCCATTCCTCTTTGCCCAGCCAACCGCTGAGCTGGTTGAGGGGGTTGCCATGCCGGAGATCAAGAACGCCATCGGCGTCGAGTTCAGTCAATGGCCAAGGAGCCTGAAGGAGATCGCCGCCAGACTCGGCGCCGCAGCGGCAAGCGGGGGGAGGTAGAGGCATCCACAGAATGACGAATAACGAAACACCTCAGCCTCCGGGAACAGACCATGCGCACGATCCTGCAAGCGTCGGTGTAGAGCCGCGGCGGGTGGCGGGCGAGAAGCGCAGCGCCTGTGCCAGAGATGCCCCGCCGCGCCGCAGGCGTCAAGTTCTGCTACGACAACCAGTGCTACGGTGATGGCGGTGTGGATAATCTCTGGATCAGGCAGCCAGCCGAGGCCGAGCAGCTTCGAGAGTGGAAACATCGCGGGCCGCCAAGAACGCCGAACGGCCTGCCAGGAATCATGTATCATCCTAGCAGGCCGTGACTTATAGCTGGCGAGGGCGATGGGACTCGAACCCACAACCACCAGATCGACAGTCGGTGAGTGGCCATTTCCGCAAGTCTAGGCCACCAAAGTGGATGCACTGTAACCGCTTCCAAGGTGGATGGTTACGGCACTCCTGGCCCCGTTGCATATGTTGCATGTGTTGAACGAAAGCGGGGTTTTGTTGGGGGTTTTGTTGGGGACCTCCCCGATGCGGCGGTCTGGTGGTGGGCCGACTCCTCTGCCCAACAAGACCGATGAGGGTGGCAGAGCAGCAGGGTCGAAGAGGAGGCGCAGAGCATCGGCCGGGGCCTTCAGCTCGGCGTGGCCGTCAATGGCCTGCATCGGTGTGCGGCGAGGCCCCGTACTGGCACGGGTCTGAGCGGCCGCGTCGATCGAGGCCGCGCCTCAAACAGACACTCCCTGACAGGGCACCCCGCCCCAAGCCGACATGGGGATGCACTCCTGCTGGGCCGCCGCCGTCTTGCGACAGCCTTACACCCAGATTTGGTGTCAGGATCCTGCGGTGTAGGTCAATAAGGGGTAGAGGTATGGCAGGATGGCCGATCGCGACACCATTTTCCGGCTCCTGATGCAGCACGAGGGAGAGGTGCGGGCCTTCGTAGGCTCGATGCTGCGCGACCGCGCTCTGTCTGACGATGTGTTCCAGGAAGTGGCCCTCGCGCTTTGGGAGCAGGCCGACCGCTACGATGCCTCCAGGCCCTTTGGGCCCTGGGCACGGGGCATCGCGGCCAACAAGGTGCTCGAGCGGCGCCGCCGCGACCGCCGCTTCCCTCTCGCCTTCTCGCCCGAGACCATCGAGGCCGTGGCGCGGGCCTTCTCGCGCACGGAGACAGACGCCCGACGCGAGCTCGACGCGCTCGAGCACTGCTTCGAGCGCCTCCCCGAGCGCGCCCAACAGCTTCTCGCTCTGCGCTACGAGGGCGACCTGTCCGCGGGCGAGATCGCCCGCCGCACGGACCGCACCCTCGCCGCCATCTACCAGGCCCTGTCCCGGGCGCGCGCGGCACTCGAGGAGTGCATCCGCCGCCGTCTGGCTGCCGAGCAGGAGGGCGCCTGAATGCCCGGAACCCCATCCGCTCGTGAGCTCATCGGCAAGTATCTCGACAAGGCTGCCACCGACGCCGAGGTGGCGGAGCTCACCCGCCGCCTCCGCGAGGACCCCGAGGCGGCCGATGCCTTTGCCCGAGCGTGCAGGCTCGACGCTCGGCTCAGCCGGCGGTTCCGCGAGCAGAGGAACGGCGAGCACTTCAGGGCCTCGCTCGAGAAGGCCGAGCGGGCCGGGCCGCCCCGTCGCCGCGCCCGGCGCCGCCTCGCGTGGGCTGCCGCAACGGTCGCCGCCGTGGCAGCGCTCGCTGTGGTGTGCTGGGTGGCCCTCGTCCCCGCCTACCCCGAGCCCGAGGTCACGGGCACCATCAAGGTCCGCGAGGGCGGCCCCCTGCGGCGGGGCACCCTCGTCGAGGCGGGCAGCGAGGGGGCCGCTCTGTCTCTGGGCGGCTACTGCCGCGTGGCCATCGACCCAAACAGCGCGGTCAAGATCTCGGGATCGCCACGGCGCGAGCGCATCGTCCTCGAGCGGGGCCGCGTCGCGTGCGACATCGAGCCAGGGGCGGGGCAGTTTGCCGTCGAGACCGAGCACTGCACCGTGTCGGTCAAGGGAACCCGTTTTGCTGTGGAACTGCTGGAGAGTCAAGGAGGTCGACCCATGCTGGGCAGACACGTTCTGGTGAAGGTGTTCGCGGGGGCCGTGCTCGTGGCGGCGGCCGGTGCGCAGGAGGAGGTGAAGGCAGGCCAGGAGAAGCTCGTGCCTGGCAAGGTGGTCGTGACGGCCGAGAGCCTGGCCATGAAGGTCGGCCATCGACGGACGTACGCGATCGCGGCGCCAGACGGCAAGCCCGTGGGCAAGGCCGACATGGCCATCATCGGCAAGCAGGCGGTCGGCGCCAACACGCTCTACCGGGCGGCGATACGCTTCGGCACCCAGCGCCGCCCCGACTTCTGGCTCGCTGTGGGCGACGACGGCCATGCCCACTACGACGCCTTCGGCATGTCGCTCCCGGCGAGCAAGTACCCCCTGCCCCTCAAGGAGGGGATGGCGTTCGAGTATGAGTCGAGCCGCGGCAAGGTGCGTGCGCGGGTGGTGCGGACGGAGGCCGTGAAGGTCCCCGCCGGGAAGTACGCGTGCCTCGTCGTGGAGAGCGAGGACGAGATCGGCGACGAGAAACACACGCGGACGAGCTGGATCGCCCCCGGGATCGGGATGGTCAAGGAGGCGAGGACGGACTCCACCATCGCCCTGGCCCGCCTCCAGCGCTCGGCCGCGCCGAAGCCCCAGCAGGGTGCCGTTGCCCTCAGCACGTTCGACACCGACGAGCCGCTTCGGTCGCCGCTCTTTGCCCGCCAGAAGTGGGACGCGTGGATGGGCGAGCCGGGCCGAAGCTCGGACATCGACATCGACCCCTTCACGGGCGGCGCCGGCGGCACGCCTTTCTGTCTGCGGTGGACCTACACGACCATCGGGACGTGGGTCTCAACCAGCATCTCGCCCGGTGGGGGACAGCCCGCGGACCTCTCGAAATACAAGGGCATCTCGTTCTACATCAAGGGCCTCCTCGGAAAGCCCTGCACGATGACCTTTGTGGCCAAGGCGGCGGAAGGCGAAGGAAGGGCGCTGGCACATATCCGGTTCCCTGTGACCCAGCGGTGGCAGAAGATCATCATCACGCCCGACACGCACCCGGAACTGGGCAAGATCGACCTCAGCCAGGTCCACAGCATCGGCCTCACGGACTACGCGCGCGAAGGGGCTGCACACAACGTCATCTGGCTCGACGAGGTCAAGCTCCACAACGACATCGAGCTCCTGCTCGATGAGATCGAGGCCCGCGAGGAGGCCAGGGCGCTGCTCGAGCGCAAGAAGACCGAGTTCTAGATGAGGAGAACCGCGATGGGCGAACGCTGCACGTTGCTCGTTCTGGTGTTGGTCGGGGCGACCTGCGTCCACGGTGCCGGCACGGGCTACATGAGCTCGTACTACAAGAACGGCAAGATCTACGTCAACGAGTTGGGCACGCCCGAGGGCAAGCCACTCACCAATCCCCCGCGCAAGGGCTGGGAGGACTTCAAGCCGTCGTGGTCGAAGACAGGCGACATGCTCGTCTTCTTCCGCCGGGTGAAGAACGACCGCGTCGTGGTCAACTGGAGAACCAAGATCTGCGTCATCAAGACCGACGGGACAGGCTTCCACGAACTCACCGACGGGACCCAGACAAACTTCAACCAGACCTGGACCCGCGACGGGAAGAACACGCCCATCTGGAACCGGAAGAACGACAAGAAGGGCGGCTTCATCGTCATGGCCAGCAAGGTGGGCGCCAAGCCCGGCCAGGAGTTCCCCCTGACCAACAGGGCCTACCACAACTGGGCCTACACATGCCTCATGGACGGCCGGATCCTGGTCATGTCTGCGCACCCGAAGCAGGGCTGGGGCTACTTCCTCATGACGCCCAAGCGCGGCGGGGGCGGCAAGTACGAGCGCGTCGACTGCGCCGGCATGGACAAACTGGGGCTCCTCGACCGCATCAGCCTCTCGCCGAGCGAGGACAAGATCTGCTTCGAGCACCAGATCGGACACAAGCACACCCCAAGGGGACGCGCGCTCTTCGTCGCCGACTTCGACGTGAAGACCCGCAAGATGACCAACGTCAAGGCCTTCGCCAACAAGGACAGGAAGCCCGGTTGGTTCGCCTATCCACGCTGGACGAAGGACGAGAAGGAGATCGTCTACCACGGCCACTCGGCCGGCAAGCGCCCCCTCTTCCTCTACAACGTGAAAGAGGGGACCACCCGCAAGGTGTCGACGGACGATGGCGCCGACTACCGTTACCCCCACGGCGAAGCCACGCCGAAGTAGTTTCTGTTGCGGAAAGTCTCTTTTCGGCCTCCGGCGGCTGAATTTGCCCTTGCAGAAAAATGACGCATCCTTATCCTCCACAGTGTTATCTACCATTGGAGGACAAGAATGCGTCAGAAGAGAGAAGCCGTGT
>JADHXT010000268.1 GCA_016782825.1 Candidatus Brocadiia bacterium
TGTGGCCGCGGTCTTCATTCCCAAGAAGGGGATAGTGGTCTACACGGATGGCAGCAAGGGAACACTGAATGAGATCGGCTACGATGCCAGTGACAGCAACCTGTGGATTGGTGGAAGCCCACACTATGGAACACGAATGCACCTATTCCGCGGGAAGATCGATGACGTGCGCATCTACAAGCGTGCGCTGACACAGCCGGAGATCCAGGCCCTCTACCACGAAGGGGGATGGCCACGGAGGCCGCAGCCGTGAGCTCGGCACGATCGGGTCGCTGGAAGGGAGCGCGTCCACGCTCCCCCAACGGAGGGGATGGCACATGAGACAGGTGAGCGTTCTGACCAGCCTGGCCACAGGGCTTCTCCTGTTGATCGTCTCGCGGCCCGCGTGGTGCGGAGGGAAGCCGCTCTCTCTCCAGCAGCGGGTTGCGCAGGGCAAGGCGGCGACCGCACTGCTCGAGGCGCCCGTCCAGGGCAAGGCCAAGGGTACAGGCTCGGCCTTCTGCGTGCATCCGGCGGGCCTCTTCGTGACCAATAAGCACTTGCTCGTCGGTAGGCGCTTGCATGCGAAACCCAACTGCAAGCACATGCTCCCCGACGTATCGGAGGCCACGCTCATCCTCCGCTGCAACGAGGACGACGAGCTGTCGGTGAAGGCCCGCGTGGCTCGCCTCTCCGACGACTTCGACCTGGCCCTGCTCAAGGTCGAGGGCGAGCACAAGCCGTTCCCTGTCCTGCAACTGGGCGCCGACACAGGGCTCGTCGAGACCGCCGAGGTGATGGCTTTCGGCTTCCCGTTCGGCGAGGCGCTGGCCGTCACCAAAGGCTCCTATCCGAGCATCAGCGTCAACGCCGGACGCATCACGTCCCTGCGCAGGAAGGACGGCAAGCTCTCGCAGATCCAGACCGATGCGGTGATCAACCCGGGCAATGCGGGCGGGCCGCTCATCGACGACCAGGGGAAGGTCGTCGGCGTGGTGGTGTCGGGGATCACCGGCATGGGGGTGAACTTCGCGATCCCCGCCAGCCAGCTCCAGCGGTTCCTGTCGCGCCCCGAGATCCTGGTCACGCCCCCGGCCCTCAATCGGGACAACCAGCATGACCTGGCCGAGTTCCGGGCGCGGGCCGTGTCGACCCTCTCCCCGAACGAGAAGTTGACCCTCAAGCTGACGCTACACGCGGGCAATGAGAAGCCGCGTCTCTACGACATGCGGTTGAGCGGGGGGGTACACCGCGTAAGCGCCGTGCCCGTGTCGCCGCGCAAAGGGCCGCTGCTGCTGCGGATCACGGCCACATTCCCGGATGGGGTCGTGAGCGGCGTCGTCGAGGACCGAGCGTTCCGGGTTGGCGAGAAGGCGACCAGGCTCAGCCGCGTACGCAGTGTGGCCATGAAGCCCGAGCCTGAAGCCATGTCCAACGACGGCGACACCTTCCGGGGAGCGGTGTCCGGCCTGGATGCCGTGTCCATCACGGTGGGCGGCCAGTCGCATCGCTTGAACCTGGCCGGTTCGACCAAGATCGAGGTGGAGGCGCCGAACGAGATCGACTCGGTCACTTGTACGATCACGGCCTGGAAGGGCAACACCGAGGTCGGTCGGCTCGTCCACCCGATCTACATCCGGGGGGTGCAATCCAATCTCGGCCTACTTGCCTTCTACCCATTCAACGGCAACGCGGAAGACGCCAGCGGGAATGGGAATCACGCAACAGTAGAAGGGCCGACACTTACGACGGACAGGTTCGGCAGCGAGAAGGGGGCCTACAACTTCGGGGCCCCGGGCTGCATTAGGACTCCTGTCGATGTCGACATGTCTTCCAGAAGCCCCGGGGTCACGATGACAGCATGGGTCCGTCCCACAGGCCAACGACGGAGCTTTGCCGGATACGTGGTCTCAACCCACGGGTGGTCAATACGTGCGGGAGACCGGTACTGGGAAGTCCAGGCCACCGACCCGGGCAGGCCCTTCCGGACGACGGCGTTCAGCATCGACTTGAATAGGTGGCAGTTCGTGGCGGCGGTCTTCACTCCGGGGACCGGCGTAGTCGTCTACAAGGACGATAGGAAGACAGCAATAGGGGACACGAAGCATGGTCGCGCCAATCGCGATGTCTGGATTGGCGCCAGCCCTCACTATGGTAAAGGCAACCATCTGTTCCGCGGCAAGATCGACGATGTGCGCATCTACGAGCGGGCACTGAAGGAAGCGGAGATCCAGGCCCTTTACCAACACGGGATGCGGAAGCGGACACCCCTCCCCACGCCAACACCGGTCAAACCCGACCGCGCCGAGGACGTGATGAAAAGCGCGAAGGTTGTGGCCAGCAGCCGCTTGGTGGCGGCGAGGATGAACCACGTCGCTGTGCGCCTGCGGAATGGCGCCGTGCTGGTCGCCGGCGGGTACAACGGTCGCGACCTGACATCCTGCGAGCTCTATGATCCGGCTAGCGGCCGCTGGCGACAGGTTGCGCCGTTGCGGCGCGCCAGGCGCCATCACGTGGGTGTCCTCCTGCCCGATGGCCGGGCGCTGATCGTCAACGGCAACCCAACGTCCTCTAGCCGGATGCGTTCTGCCGAGATCTACGACCCGAAGCGGGGTTCATGGCAGGAGGCCGCGCCTCCCCCGTTCGCAAGCTCCGACGGCCAGATGGTCACGATGCGGAATGGACGGGTCATCCTGGCCGGCGGGTCGATGCTCCGCGATGCGGCGGTCTACGACCCCGCGCGCGGGAACTGGACCCCCGTTGCGAAGATGCGGCGCGGGCGCAAGTGGCATCGCATGGTCGCGCTCTCTGACGGTTCTGTCCTGGTCCTGGGCGGTCGATCCGGGGACGGCTTCCAGAAGTCAGTGGAGCGCTACGACCCGGCAAAGGACACGTGGCGCGAGGCGACGCCCATGAGCGTGACGCGAGGACACGGCCATTCGGCCACCCTGCTGCCAGACGGGAGGGTGCTCGTGGTCGGTGGCTCCGACTACGCGACCGGCGCGTGGCAGCCCAGTCGATCGGCCGAGGCCTACGATCCGGCTGCCGACCGGTGGACGGCCGTGGCCAACCTGCCAAAGCCGTGCTCAGGTCACACCGCGACGGTGGTCGGGCCGGGCACCGTAGTCGTCATCGGTGGCTCGGAGGATCCGCAACTCGCCCTCTTCGATACGAAGAAGAACACGTGGTCCGCCGGCCCCCGTCTGCTGCATTGGCGCCGCAACCATACGACGTCCAAACTGCCAGACGGCAGCCTCCTCGTTGCCGGGGGCTACTACATGATCAGTCGGCGCAACTCCTATCCACCCCTGACGGAACGCGTCGTCCTCAAGCCGAGCCCAGGCCGTTGACCAGGAGGTCTCGCACGGCTTCTCGAACAGGGTGATAGCATGAGACAGAAGAGCATCCTCAACGGTCTAGCCGCGAGCCTTCTCCTCGTGATCGCCACACGCTCCGCGTGGAGCGGAGCCAGGCAACTCACGCTCAGGGAGCGTGTCGAGTTGGGCAAGGCGGCCACGGCGCTGGTCGAGGCGACCCGAGACGGACGAGCACAAGGCACCGGCTCGGCCTTCTGCGTGCACGAGACGGGCCTGTTCGTCACCAACAGGCATGTGCTCCTCACGCGGCGCCCGCGCTCGACTCGTGACGACGTCCGGAAGATCCCCATCGTGAAAACGGTCACCCTCGTCCTTTCGCCGAACGAGAGGGGCCAGCAAGAGGTCGATGCCCAAGTCCTTCGGGTCTCCGATGACTTCGACCTGGCCCTCCTGAGGGCAGCGGGGGCGAACAGGTCCTTCTCTCGGCTGGCCTTGGGGTCGGTGGAGGGCCTGATGGAGATGACGGAAGTGGCAGCCTTCGGGTTCCCATTCGGCAAGGCGCTTGCCGTCAATCGTGGCTCGTACCCGAGCGTCAGCGTCAACACGGGGCGCGTCACGTCGCTGCGGAAGAAAGGGGGGGATCTGTCGCGGATCCAGGTCGACGCCGTGCTGAACCCGGGCAACTCGGGAGGGCCGATCATCGACGCCGAGGGCAAGGCCATCGGCGTGGTGGTCTCGGGGGTTCTCGGCATGGGGGTGAACTTCGCCATCCCGGTGAGCAAGGTCCGTCAGTTCTTGTCCCGTCCCGAGATCATCTTCACGCCGCCGGTCCTGGACCATGCGAATCAGCACGAGCTGGTCGAGTTCCAGGCGAAGGCAGTCTTCTTCTCCCCGCCCAAGGAGCCTCTGGCTCTCCAGATGGTTCTGGACACGGGAGCGGGAGGGCCCCGCCGTTACAAAATGGCGACCAGCGGCGGGGTTCATCGTGTGAAAACGGTGCCGATCCCGCCGCGCAAGGGCCCCTTGGTTCTCCGGATAGAGGCGCGGTATCCGGATGGCCATGTCAAGGGCACCGTGAAGGACTGCACCTTCGGGGTCGGCAAGAAACAGATCAAGCTCAGCCAGGTCAGCTTCCTGCGCTTCGAGCCCGAGGCGGAGGTCGCCCTCAACGACGGCGAGACGTTGCGTGGGGAGGTCTCGGGCCTGAGCGTCGTGCCGGTCACGTTCGGGGAGCAGTCACTGCGCCTCAAGCTCGACGCCGCCTCCACGGTCGAAGTGGATTCCCCCTCTGTCGTGGATGCCGTCATCTGTACCATCATCGCTCGGCAGGCCAACAGAGAAGTGGGACGCATCACCACTCCTGTCTACGTGGGAGGCGCGGCAAGGGATCGCTGCCTCAAGCTGCCTGGCGGGCATGCCTATCTGAGAGCGGCTCACCACCAAAGCCTGGACCTGACGGATACCTTCACAATCGCGTTCTGGATCAAACTGGCCGATCGACAGAGCCAGAAGTACATCATCACCAAGAGGCAGCTCGCGCCCGCCTACGACGACTACGCCGTCATCTATGGGTTCACCCAGGGCAAGTTTGCGTTTTACAGCGAGTCCTACTCCGGCTCCAGGCCGACAACTCGCCTCAAGACCCCCGTCAGCGACACGTCGTGGCACCACGTTGCCTGGACCTATGACGGCTCCGTCATCACGGGTTACCTTGATGGCAAGGCTGACGTGAGCGCAAAACGCACCTTCAGAATCCGCAACAGGGCAGTTGACTTCTACTTCACAAATCCAGGTCATGGGGACTATGCTCAGTCGGTGGACGGGTTGCTTGATGAGGTGTGCCTCTGGAATCGACCGCTTTCGGATGAGGAGATTGTGGGCGCCATGTACAGGGGGCTCACAGGGAAGGAGAAGGGCCTGGTGCTCTACTATCGTTTTGACAGAGCCGTCGCGGGGAACCGCATCCGGGACCTGTCGCGACACAAGAACCACGGCGAGCTTCACGGCAAAGCCAGCTTGGTTCCCTCTGACCGCAGGAAGAGCCCAGCGCCGCGCGATGTGAGGTGACACGTGTCTCCGGAA
>JADHXT010000269.1 GCA_016782825.1 Candidatus Brocadiia bacterium
GGCACCAAGGCGGGCGGCTGGACCGCGCCCCTCTACCTGTGTGGTGCGTTGCTCGCCGCCTTCTGCGCCATCGTGAGCCTCCTGATGCCCGCCGGAGCAGGCACGTGGCAGGTGTTCCTCGTCAACGGCATCGTCTTCGCCACGCTCTTCCTCATCTTGCGGCAGGACGTCTTCGCCTACCTGCTGACGCTGTCGCTCTCCCTGCTGGCCTACGACTGGGTGAAGGCCAGCACCTCGACGTTCACCCAGGATGTGCTCTTCTACCTGGTCATCGGCACGGCGGTGCTGGGGGTCTTCTTCCTGCTGCCGCTGCTCAAGCGGCTGGTGGACCGCATCGGCACGATCCCCATGATCTCGATCTTCACGCTGAAGGGCGCCGCCTTCACGTCGGTGCCCGTCATGTGTGGGGCCATGCTGGTGCTGAGCGCCTACTCGGTGAAGATCACGGCGCACCCGAAGTTCTGCACCTCCTGCCACAACATGGGCCAGTACTACGCGTCGTGGCAGCACTCGTCGCACAAAGATGTGGCCTGCGTCGAGTGTCACTACGAGCCGGGCGTCGGGAACGAGATCCAGGGCAAGATGGCGGGCATGATCCAGCTCGTCAAGTACGTGTCCCACGCCTACGACAGCAAGCCTCACGCCGAGATCAGCAATGCCTCGTGCATGCGCAGCGGCTGCCACGCCGACATGGACCACAACAAGCAGGCCGTGCTGTTCCACGGCAAGGTGAAGTTCAACCACGAGCGGCACCTCAGCGGCCACCCCCGCGGCAAGGAGCTCAATTGCGTGAGCTGCCACGGCCAGGTCGTCGAGGGTGAGCACATCACCGTCGCCGAGACGGCCTGCATCACCTGCCACTTCTACGGCCGCGGCACCCATCCCGTCGCCGCGGGCGAGTGCCTCACCTGCCACACGGTGCCCCAGCAGAAGGTCGTCTTCATGGAGCAGCCCTTCAGCCACAAGGACTTCCTGAAGGGCAAGACCGACGCGCGCTGCGAGCACTGCCACAGCCAGGTGACCCAGGGCGACGGCCACGTGTCGGCCACCCGCTGCCAGAGCTGCCACCTCAAGCGGATGCCCGACATCGAGGACCAGGAGAAGTTCCACCTCCAGCACGTCTCGGTGGGCCACTTCGACTGTCTCCAGTGCCACGACGAGATCCGCCACGGCAAGGGCCTGCGGCCCCACGAGAAGATGGCCTCGGGCAACTGCTCGACCTGCCACGGCACCAAGCGCCACACCATCCAGGAACGCATGTACGCCGGCACGGCCGTCGATGACATCGAGTCCGAGCCCGACGCCATGTTCAAGGCCGGCGTGGCCTGCGACGGCTGCCACCTCGAGGAGAAGGCCGTCAAGGTCGGCGTCGCCACCTACACGAGCCGCATCGCGGGCTCGAAGCCTTGCGCCGACTGCCACGGCGACAAGGACTACGCCGAGATGCTCACCGACTGGCAGACCGAGACCCGCAGCCGCCTCGGCGACCTCCTGCCGAAGCTCACCGCCCTCGAGCAGGCCTGCCAGTCGGCCAAGGTCCCCAAGGACAAGGCTGCCGCAGCGATGAAGATCCTCGCCGCCGCGCGCAATCGCGTGGACTGCGTCGTGCAGGACGGCAGTTACGGCGCGCACAACTCCGCCTACGTCGGGTCCCTGCTCGATGAAGCCGAGGGCGAGATCGAGAAGGGCGCCGCACTACTCAACGGACACACCCAGCCCCAGGAGTCGGGCGAATGAAGTGGGACATCACCGAACACGCACTCCACTCCGAGTTCCGCGCTGAGGTCGAGAAGCTCAGCGGGCAGAACCTGGGCGACTGCTACCAGTGTGGCAAGTGCTCGGGCGGCTGCCCCGTGCTGCCGGAGCTCGACCTGTCGCCCAACCGCCTGCTGCGGATGGTGCAGCTCGGGCTCGAGGACGAGGCGCTCCGCAACGAGACCGTGTGGTGCTGCGCCGCCTGCGGTACCTGCGACAGCCGCTGCCCCATGGGCGTCGAGATCCTGCGCATCATCGACGTCCTCCGCGAGATGGCGAAGAACCGCAATGTGACGCCGCCGGCCACCGCGGGGCGGGTGCTCACCTTCTACCGCTCGTTCCTCGACTGCGTGCAGGAATTTGGCCGCCTCAGCGAGGTGGCGTTGATGGGCAGCTACAACATGAACTCCGGGCGGCTGTGGACCAACATGGTCAAGGCCCCCTGGTTCTTCCTCAAGGGCAAGGTCAGCCTGTCGCCCCACAAGATCCGCCAGATTGACAGGCTCCAGCGCGCCTTCAAGCGCGTCGAGGAGATCGAAAGCCAATGAAGTACGGCTACTACCCCGGCTGCTCGCTGCTCGGCAGCGCCGTCGAGTATGACCGCTCGGGCCGCGCCCTCCTTGAGGCGCTCGGCGTCGAGCTCGAGGAAATCGACGACTGGGTCTGCTGCGGAGCCACCGCGGCCCACGCCACCAGCCACCTGCTCTCGCTCGCACTCCCGGCCATCTCGTGCGCCGCGGCCGAGAAGCAGGGACTCGACGTCCTCGCCTGCTGCTCGGCCTGCTACAGCCGCCTCAAGCAGACCAACCACGATCTCCGCAAAGACCCCGCCCTCCTCGCCCAGATCAACGAGATCATCGAGGAGGACTACAAGGTCAAGCCCCGCGTCCTCCACGTCTCCGAGGTGCTCGCCAACGAGATCGGCGCCGACGCCATCCGCGAGAAGGTCACCAAGCCCCTCGACGGGCTCAAGGTCGCCTGCTACTACGGCTGCCTGCTCGCGCGGCTGCCCAAGGCCCTGCGCATCGACAACATCGAATACCCGACCATGCTCGACGACCTCATGGCCGCCGTGGGCGCCGAGCCGGTCGACTGGCCCTGCAAGACCGAATGCTGCGGCGCCGCCCTCACCCTGGCCCGTCAGGACATGGTCATCCGCCTCAGCGGCGAGCTCGTCCAGATGGCCAAGGAGTGTGGCGCCGATGTCATCGCCGTCGCCTGCCCGCTGTGCCAGGCGAACCTCGACATGTACCAGAGCGACGCCGAGGGACAGCTCGGCGAACAGCTCGGCGTGCCGGTGCTCTACTTCACCCAGGTCATGGGCCTGGCCCTGGGCCTCACCGCCGAGCAGCTCGCCCTCGACAAGGTCATCGTCGACCCCACGCCGCTCCTTGTGGAGAGAGGCCTCGTGGAGGCAGGAGTGTACCTCTGACCCATTCTTGCTCTTGCTCTCGCTCTTGCTCTTGCTCTCCTCCACTCGCCTGCTGAAGCCAGGAAGAAGATAGAGCAAGAGCAGGAGCAAGAGCAAGAGCAGGAGCAAGAGCAAGAAAAGGCAGTCCGAGCGGAAACAGGCCCCGGTGCCCGATTGTGGAGTGTTTTCCTGTGGCGCGAATCGGCGTGTTCATCTGCTGGTGTGGCGCGAACATCGCGGAGACCGTGGACTCGGGCGAGGTGGCCCGCTACGGATTGACGCTGCCCGGCGTCGTGGTGTCCGAGGACTACAAGTACATGTGCTCCGACCCGGGGCAGCGGCTCATCACCGACGCCATCGAGAAGCACAAGCTGAGCGGCGTGGTCGTCGCCTCGTGCTCGCCGCGCATGCACGAGACCACTTTCCGACGCACCGTGGCCAACGTGGGGATGAACCCCTACATGTTCGAGATGGCCAACATCCGCGAGCACTGCTCCTGGGTGCACCACGACCGCCGCCAGGCCACCGAGAAGGCCCAGGACCTCGTGCGGCTCATGGTGCAGAAGGTGCGGCGGAACGTCCCGCTCGACGACATCGAGGTGCCGGTCACCCAGCGGGTCATGGTCATCGGCGCCGGCATCTCGGGCATCCAGGCCGCGCTCGACGTGGCGCAGGCCGGCTACGAGGTCGTGCTCGTCGAGCGCAAGCCCAGCATCGGCGGCCACATGTCGCTCCTCGACGAGACCTTCCCCACCCTCGACTGCTCCCAGTGCATCCTCACGCCCCGCATGGTCGAGATCATGCAGAGCCAGAACATCACGCTCCGCACCTACTCCGAGGTCGAGCAGGTCGACGGCTACGTCGGCAACTTCGAGGTCAAGATCCGCCAGAAGGCCCGCAGCGTCGACATGGACAAGTGCACCGGCTGCGGCGACTGCTGGAACGCCTGCATGGCCCGCAACAAGATCCAGCTCCCTCAGCGGCGCTCGGTCGTCGACGCCACGCCGCCCGACGTCGTCACCAAGGTCGACGCCATCCTCGACCGCTACACCGACCGCGCGGGGAACCGCCCGCTGAAAGCGGGAGGCGTGATCGGCATACTCCAGGACGTGCAGATCGAGTTCAACTACCTCCAGCAGGACGCGATGCTCTACCTGAGCGAGAAGTCGGGCATCCCGCTGAGCCAGCTCTACGCGGTTGCCCGCTTCTACCACGCCTTCAGCCTCACGCCGCGGGGCAAGCACATCATCCGCGTGTGCCTGGGCACCGCGTGCCACCTCAAGGGCGGCGGCAGCATCGCCGACGCCATCACCCGCGAGCTCGGCATCGACCACGGCGAAACCACCGACGACCAGATGTTCACCCTCGAGCGGGTCAACTGCCTGGGCGCCTGCGCCCTGGCGCCCGTGGTGACGGTGAACAACAAGTACCACGGCAAGATGACCGTGGGCAAGATGATGGGGCTGATCGACGAGCTCGTCAAGAAGCCCGAGCCCGTCGAGGCCGCTGAAGCCGCCGGGTAACACGATAGCGCCATCTCGCGCCGGAAGGTGGCGCGCAAGGCAGGAGAACCGCGGACGTGGGGCAGAGCTTTGGCAACGTGTCGTGCCGAGCCCGTCGAGGCATCTCTCCTGATGACCAGATAAGGGGAGGAGAGATTCCTCCGCTCCGCTTCGCTTCGGTCGGAATGACCTCGTACCGCGGCGCTACGTGAAGTGGCGCTGTTGTGTCAATGGAGACCGTCCCGCATGGCTGTCGCTACCCGACTCACTTCGCCCCAGGACCTCGACCAGTTCCGCGAGCGGCTGCTCGTCGACCGCGAGTCGGAGACGACCAGCATCGCCATCTGTGCCGGCACGGGATGCCGTGCCAGCGGCGCCATGGAGCTCTTCGAGGAGTTCCGACGCCAGCTCGAGGCCGAGGGCCTCGACGAGGTCGCGGTCCGGGCCACCGGCTGCCACGGCTTCTGCGAGAAGGGCCCCCTCGTCCTCATCCACCCGGCGGGCACCTTCTACCAGGGCGTCGCGCCCGAGCACGTGGCCGACATCATCGAGACCACGATCCGCGGCGGCGAGACCGTCGAGAAGCTCCTCTACCGCGACCCCGTGACCAAGCAGCGCTGCCAGTGCGAGCACGAGGTGCCCTTCTACGCGAAGCAGCAGCGCCTCGTCTTCCGCAACAACGGCAAGAT
>JADHXT010000270.1 GCA_016782825.1 Candidatus Brocadiia bacterium
GATCCCCTCGGAGGCAGCGTAGCCAGGGCGGGGAGGGAAGCCAATGGGGGCATTTGCGATTTGCGATTGCCGATTTGCGATTGAAGAGTAGAAGATGGCCCGCGAAACACGCGAAACACGCCAAAAAGAGGGGAGGAGGAGGGGAGAGGAGAGGCAAAGGGCAAGAGTGGAGGAGAGGATGTCCCCTCGTCTCTCCCCCTCTGATCACGCGTCACGCATCACGCGTCGGCGAGTGTCAAGTGCAGAGCCGCCAGCATCCAGAATCCCTCTTCATCCGTGCAATCCGTGGTCCATCCTCCTCGTCTTCATCCGTGTTCATCTGTGTTCATCTGTGGTTCCATCCTCTTCTCCGATCCGTCCTCTCCGCACCCCGAACCCCGAACACGTAGTGTAGTGTCTCAACCAGACTGGCGACTATCCGAGCAAGCCCCGGAACGAGGTGGTTCGTAGTTCCGCCTTCAGGCGGGGTTGGTAGTCCCGCCTTTAGGCGGACAAGAACAGGAAGAAGAGAGGCCGGTCCGCTTGAAAGCGGAACTACGAACCCCGCCTGAAGGCGGAACTACGAGCGAAGAGCTCCGCGGCAATGGCCTCGATAAACGCCATCAACTGCGAGACACTACACTAGCAGCTAAGAGCTTCTTCCGCCGCCCCCTCGTCGGCATCCTCGAAGCCTGACCCCGAAGGGCGCCCTCATCGCCCGGTGGGACCTCAAGGCTCGAGAAGCGCTTTCCGGGCGCCGGCTGGATCGATTCCGTGAATGTGACCTGCCGGTTGCCTGCAAGTCAGTCCGGCACCGCGTAGCTGTAGACGTGCGAGCCGCTGGCGAAGTAGATGCGGCCGTCGAGGATGTCGCCTCCAGGCCCGATCGCCACGGGCGACTTGGCCAGCATCGTGATGGCGTGCGTGGCCGGGTCGAGACGGGCGATGCCCTTCGCGAACAGGATGTAGATCTTCTTGTCAGGGCTCAGCACAAACACCCTGGGGCCCTGCTGGGAATTGGTCGTTCCGAACTTGGCCTCTGTGTTCTCTTCGTGGACGACCTTCCTCTTGGCGGGATCGAGGACGAAGAAGCGTCTCCGGTCCGCGAAGCCATAGACCCGCCCGTTCGGCCCGAGGCACATGTCGGTGTAGCTCTGCACGCCGGGGAACACGACGGCGTGCCATTCGATCTGCTTCGTCGCCATGTCCATGATGTAGAGCTCGGCCTGCTCGGCCTTCTTCTCCCCGCCGGTGCCGGGACTGGTGGTGGAGCCGCCGAGGAGCTTGCGGTCCGGGAGCGCCACGAGGCTCATGGTGGAATGCTCGGGCAGGATGGCCGTGTGCTCGATCAGCGTCGGGGTGCGCGTTTCCCGGTCCCAGAAGAGCAGGCCTCCCCCCGTGTAGCCGTAGCCGGGAGTGCCGGCGAGCACGAGCGTCTTGCCGTCCGGGTGAGCCAGCAGGTCGTGTGGGCGGTTGATCGACGGCACGCACTGGGTGAGGAAGAGCGGGTTGGATGCCTCTCTGCCCTTCACGGTCGTCACCCATTCCCGCGACGGGTCCCACTCGAGCAGGAAGCCGTGACCATAGCCGCCGGCGAAGAAACGGTCGCCCTGTCGGGCCACGGTGTTCCACTGGCCGTAAGCCGCGCGGTTCGCCCATCGATCGGTTTTCGGATTGTAGCTGAAGAAGCGCATGGGGAAGGCCGTGCCGCCGCAGATCGTGCCGTCCGGCGCGGCGGCGAGGCCCATGATGTGCGCGCCCTCGCTCTTGTAGTCGAAATGGTGCTCCTTCACCTCCTTCGTCTTCGGGTCCTCGACGACGAGTGTGCGGGTCACGGTGTCGCAGACCTTGAGCTTCTTGCCGTCGGGGAACTCGCGGTGGAAGAGGCCCTGATGACTGGTGATGATGGGCTTGGCCTCGATGCGTTCGTGCTTGCCGATCGCCTTCCCCTCGCCCTTGTAGAACTCGTACCAGCGGCCCCCCGCACCGCCCGCAAGGCGGCCGTAGACTTTCCCGTTGGTGTTGCGGTAGACATAGCCGGCTCCCTTGCGGCGTTCGTCCTCGGGCACCATCGGCTTGGCCTTGCCGGTCTGGGGGTCGAAGGCGATGATCTGGGCGGAGGTGCTGCCTATCCCGAAGTAGATCCAGCCCGTGTCGTCGGCGGCGACGTAGCGCTGGTACTGCGCCCAGTTCTCCTTGTGGACGTAGCCGTAGTCGTTGAACTCGCGCGTCTTTGGGTTGAACGACACGACGCCGCTGCTCGGGTACGTGGCCGCCCAGATGACGCCGTTGTCGTCCTCGGTCATGCCCATGGCCACCCGGGGAGCGGTCTTGTGGTGGAAGGTGAAGGCACGCTTCGCAGGGTCGAACTCGACGAAATGGCTGTTGAAGTGCGTGTAGAACTTGTTGCGGCTCGAAAGGATGGAAGCGAAAGGAGCGTCGCCGGGCCGGAAGGGCATGGGGATTTCCTCGCTCTTCCCCGTCTCGGCGTCGATCATCAGGAGCGCGTAGCCGCCGCGGTGATCGTACAGCCAGACCAGCACGACGTTGCGGCCATCCCCGTCGGCGGTGGCAACGGTTCCCCGATGGTTGCTCACGGGCGTGGCCACGCCGTGATGAAGGAAGCCGTTCCCGAGGTCCTCCGTGGCACCGGCACTGCTCCTGAGCGCCAACGCAAGAAGCGGCATCGCCAGCGCCACCATCAGCGTGAAGTGCGTATCCTGAATGGTCCTGCTCCTGCACTGGTTCAGGGTGAACTGGACAAATGCCCCTCGGAGATACGAGACTCGGTTGCCTGCGGCCAGCGGGAGTTTTCGGAGGCATATGGGGGCTCTGGATGCCCGCGCTGCCGCGTGCGGCGAGGAGGGGCGAGGGAGCGCGGTCGCTCCGCCTCGACGGTCATCCGTCGCCCCGGCCGGCTATCCCTGGAGGGGTGCTCTCCAGCAGGGCCCGCGTCTGTTTCGCCGACCGGGCAGAGCATAGGCGTCTCCTCTCGCAAGGTCAAGTCGCAGGGGATGTCTCCTCGCTGGCGAGCCTAGCCCTGGGATGGGAGCGCGTCCTTGACGAGCCCGTTCCGGCAGCGGAACTCCCCACGGCGGAGCCGCTCGTAGTACGAGCGGTTCGGCGGGGGGCCTTGCCACCGTGGGTGGTGGAGGTGAAGCACGCGGCTCCGATCAAGCACCGTGCACGCGCGGTAACCGGCGAGCTGGAGGCGGAGACCAAGGTCCAGGTCCTCCTCGCCCCAGCCCTCGAAGGCCTCGTCGAAGCCGTTGACCGTCTCGAAGGCCTCACGCGGCATGGAGGCTTGGAACCCCAGCAGGCGGAGCTTGCGGAATACCGACTCCGACGGCCAGACCCGAGCAAGCCGCGCGCGGCGCCGGAATCTCCTCGCCGCCTTCAGAAGCCGCCGCCACCGCTCGTCGTCGTGCCCCGGCCACACAGACTCCAGCCTGCCTGAGCGGATGAGATCCTCGCTCAACTGCTGTGTTTCCTCTGGGGTGAGCCTCACGGTCGCGCCGCTCACCCACCGCCGGCGTCCGCTCGCCGCCAGGTGCAGCTCGAGCACATCGGGGAACAGCACGAGGTCGCCGTCGGTGAAGAACACGTAGTCGCCCGCCGCGGCCCGTACGCCGTTGTTGCGGCTTGCCGCCAGACGAAAGCCACGATCCTCCTGACGCACGTGCCTGACCGTCAGCGAGGAGCCCCGGACAATCTGCTCGATGACGCGGACGTGCTCGCCGTCGGACCCGTCGTCGCAGATGATCACCTCGTGAGGCCGAACCGTCTGCTCCTCCAGTGATGCGATGCACGCCCGCAAGCAACCGGACCGGTTGTAGGTCGACACGACAGCTGAGACCCGCCAAACGGGCATCCGATGCTTCTCCTTCGAAGCCTCTCCCGAGGCCCCGGCCCCAGCGCACACCGCGCCATGCGTGTCGAACCAGCCTGCCGGTGCTCGACAGCAGCCGACGCAACGGATCCCGGTTCGATGCCAGAGCGTACTCTACCCGACCGACGCCGAAGCCGCAACCCCTTCACGAACGGCAGGAGCCTGGCCGCGTTCGGGACGCGCCCCATTTCGCAAATGCCTCCTCTGGACTGGCTTGATCGGTGATGGCGCGGGGACTATCATAGCCCAGGTAGGACGAGACGGCACAGAACGCGTACGTGTACTCAGACCCGACGATGTCTCCAGGCCAGGAGGGAGCCGTGGCGCAGGAAGGAGACCGGCTCCTCATCTGGGGCGGGTATGGGCACGGCAACGCCGGCGACTGGCTGACGCTTGCGGCCGCGCTCCACGATTGCGGGCAGGCCGCCGGCGGGGTGGCGACGGTACTGAGCCCCGACCCTGTGATGGTGGAGGGGCTCTTCCCCGAGGCGCGAGCGGTGCGGTATCGGCTGCGACGGCCTCGGGGGCTGCGAGGAAGGGTCCGCGAGGCATTGCGGCGCGTCGGCCGGTCCCTGCGACCCGTCTGCTGGAGGTTCAGGTACCGCCTCGACGATCAGATGCGGGACGTGGCAGGCGATGGCCCCGCGGAGTGGGTCGAGGCGCTCGGGCAGGCAGACCGCCTGTACCTTGCGGGCGGCGGGTATCTTACGGAGCTGTTCGACCTCGAGCGCTTCGTGATGCCTCTGCTGGCGGCGCAGCGGCTGGGCCTGGCGGTGGAGACGGCGCCGATCGGGATCGGGCCGTTCCGTACCCGCGCGGGGGAGGCCCTGGTGGCCGACGCCTTGCGCGGCGCGCGGGTCGTGGTGCGGGATGACGATTCCGCCGCCTTCTGCCGCCGTCACGGCCTGCCCGCCGTCGTCCGCCCGGACGACGGCTTCCGCGTCCGCGAGGTCCGCCCGGCGCTGGCGCCCCCCAGCGCGCGTGCCGGCCACGAGCCCGCGAAGGTGGGCGTGTGCGCGTGCCCGCAATACGGTGCCGAGGCCCCGAGGCGCGTGCAGGCCTGGTGGGGGGACCTTCTCTGCGCGCTGCGCCGGGAGCTGCCCGCTGTGGCTCTGCGGGGGTTCTGCTTCCATACGGACCCGACCGCTGACTACCAGTGCACCCGCGAGGCATTCCAGCGGGCAGGCCTGGAGAGGAGCGACGTGAAGCCGCCGCGCCCTGGCCCTTGGGAGGCCGTCGAAGACGTGATGGCGTGCGACGCGCTGGCGACGGCGCGGTTCCACGCGGCCGTGGTCGCCGGCGTCTTCGGAGTCCCGTGTCTTGCTGTGGCATCGGGCGCCTACTCCCGGGCCAAGATGGAGAGTGTGCGCAAGGTCGCCCCCCGGACCACCCGGGTCGTTGACCCCGGGCGCGACGCCCCCGCGGACGGGGCGGCCGCGCTCCGCGGGCTTCT
>JADHXT010000271.1 GCA_016782825.1 Candidatus Brocadiia bacterium
GACAAAGGCTTTCGACGCGTCGCTGATCGACCCCTCGTCGCGCAAGGAGAGAACCGAAAGCCGGCGGCCGGAGAGAACTGAGGAGCGAGAGCCCCAAGCTCCCCCCCCTCCGAGGCCAAAACGCGACTCGGGCTTCGAGGAGCTGGCAAGAGCCCTCTATGGAGACCAACCGGTCCAACCCGCTCGGACTAAAGCTCGTTGGCGGCCGCGCGTACCATGGCGGCCACTAGCCTGGGCGGGCGGGGCCGCTGCCGCTCTTGCATTCCTTGTCTTGGCATTGCGGGCCATGACAGGCGGAGTCGCGGCTTCAGCCGACATGGTCAGCGTGCCCGAAGGGGAGTATTGGTCTGGCGCGTACGACGAAAGCGTCACTGTGCAGCTCATGAGGAAATACCTCGTCGACATCGACGATGGCAAGGCCTCGTCGTCCATTGTCAAGCTCAAGCGGAAAAAGGCCTGGGAGCCGCTGCAACTGCTTCTTGGGGTCGCACCGAGGCAGGCCACGATCTCGCCTTTTCTAATCGACCGAGATGAGGTGACGAACGCGCAGTACAAGCAATTCCTGGCTGCGCCTGACCTCCAGCAGTACCGCCACCCGGAAGCTCCCAAAGACAAGGACCACCGGCCCATGTCCTGGTCGAGCCAACGCATGGCTCGATTGTCCGACGACAACTGCCCGGTCACGGGCGTGGACTGGTTCGACGCGTACGCGTTCGCGCGGTGGGCGGGCAAGCGCCTGCCGACGCCCGAGGAATGGGAGGCCGCGGCGCGCGGCAAACAGGGCTGGATCTATCCCTGGGGGAATCAGTACGACCGCGCGCAGTTTGTGCCTCCCAAGGCTCATGGAATGAAGAACGGCCCCCTGCCGTTCGACTTCTTCCAGCCGTCAAGCCCATTCGGCGCGGCCGCGCTCGGGGGCAATGTGGCGGAGTGGACAGCCAAGACCGCCGGCAAAGAAGCCGAAGTCCGCGGAGCGTCCTTTCCTGAAGCCGCAGACATCATCGCTGTCACGTTCTTCCGGCGAACGTACGATCGGGACACCCGAGGCTTCAACCTCGGCCTCCGCTGTGCCGCGGACATCGGCGCCAGCGTCAAGAATCTGTGCCCTATGGTCAAGGTAGAGGGCGGAGCGTACGCACAAGGCGGGGAGAAGTCGCCGCTGCTCGATCTCTTGCGGCGCTTCACCAGAGGCCAAGTCACCAACGCGATCAACCTCATTACCCCCCCACCCCGACGGGAGCGAGTCAAGAGCTTTCACATAATGCGCTGTGAAGTAAGCAATGCCGAGTACGCCAAGTTCCTCGAGCACATCCGCAAAACCGACGACCATTCGCTCTGCCATGCGGACGAACCCAAAGGCAAGAATCACACGCCAAAGTGCTGGGACGACGCGAAGTTCAACGCGCCGGAACAGCCTGTGATAGGCGTGGACTTCTATGACGCGTATGCCTATGCACGCTGGGCCGGCATGCGTCTGCCAACCGCCCAAGAATGGGAGAAAGCTGCGCGAGGCGCGGACGGCAGGCTCTACCCATGGGGCCAGACTTTCGATGCGAGCAAGTGCACGAGTGGACTCGACAAGTCGGACAGGCCCCAGCCGGTCGACTCCAAGCCCGGTGGCAAAAGCCCATACGGCGCCCTCAATATGACTGGCAACGTATGCGAATGGGTCGACACCCCCGACCCCAAGAGGGAGAAGTACCGACTGACCGTGGGAGCGGACTGGCAGGCCGAGTGTCGCATCTACGGCCTCACCTACTTCCGACGCGGCGCGCGTCCGGACCTCAGGACCGAGGACCTCGGCTTCCGATGCGTCAGAGATTAAGCCGTATGAGAGATGAAGGAACCTGGAATGGCTGACGATCGTTACCTAGCTTACATGGGGAAAGGCCCGAAGAAGATGGGCCACTGGGAGCACTGGTCGTGCCCGGACGCGGAAACGGCCCTCACAGGCATCGACTACTATGAGCATCCCCGGCTGTGCCGGCAGAAGATGGCGGAGCTCTACCCCCAACTTCGGCTTGGCATCCCACAGGACGACACCCCTCTCCCCCGGCCGGACGAACGCTTCGCCGGCGAGTCGTCCTGGGCCGACGAGCAGGGGCTGCGCCACGTGCGCTGGGGTGATGGGCAGAGCGGCCACTGGAACTACGGAGTGCTCTTCCCGACGATGGAGCACGTGTTGAGCTATTCGCCCCTCAAGAACGCGGACATGGCGAACAAGCCCTGGATCGAGGCGCGCGACTACAGCGATGAAGACAAGCTTTACCAGGAGTTCCGCCAGCGCTACCCCGCTGACTGTGGCGACCGCGCGCCCGAAGGATCGAGCGCGTCCACAAGCTTCTACAACACCATGTTCATGTGGCCGCTGCTCGTGTTCGGCTGGGAGAACTTCTTGGCCGCCTGCCTGCTGCCCGAGTTCGAACGGATCATGGACGAATTTGCCGAGATCAACCGACGCGTGTTCCGCGTCTTCGCGCGCCTGCCGATCAACTTTGTCATCTGCCACGACGACATTGTGAACACGCGCGGCCCAGTCTGCTCACCCAAGTGGATGCACAAGTACATCTTCCCGCACTACGAGGAGTTCTGGGCCATACTCAAGGCCGCGGGCAAGGAAGTGATCTTCATGACCGACGGCTGCGCGGACGCGTTCGCGGACGACGTCATGGCCTGCGGGGCCATGGGCATCATCAGCGAGCCGTACACCGACTACAAGGCCATCGCGCGGCGCTACGACAATCCCTTCCTGGCCGGTGAGGGCGACAACCGCGTCCTCATGCGCAACGACCCCGCTGAGATCGAGCAGATGGTGCGGTCCATGGTGGAGACCGGCCGCATGTCCGGCGGGTACATGATGTGCGTCGGCAACCATATCCCCTGGAACGTGCCGCCGGACGCGATCAAACGCTACCTCGACCTGTCGGCTGACCTCGCCCATCGCTGAGGTCAGTAGCGTAGCGCATCGCGCACGTGGCAATCCGCGTCCGCGAACTCCTCGACCTCCGTATAGACCAGCGCGGTCGCATCAATCCCCCTCTCCCGAACGCTCTCGTGCACGCGCTTCACCGGGCCGAAGCGCTGGAGCCACGGCGCCAGCCAGAACACCACTGCCCAGATCAGCAGCAGGCCCGCGGCCAGCTTGCCCCACCGGCGCGTCCAGCCGCGCCGGCTCTGTGTATCAGCACAGTGCTTTGCCATTCGGGTCAATCCCACTAGATCTTCGCGGCGATATCAGGGAACACCAACCGGAACATTAGATACGCCATGCCGAGGGTCACGATCAGGTTCAGGCTCTGTCCTACCACGTAAAGGATAACTGGCTGGCCATGTGAGAAATGCTGACGCAGTTCGCGGAAATTGCTGGCCAGGCCTATGCTCACAAAGGCTAGACAGAAGAACCACCCACGGAGGATCTTGGTGAAGCCGCGCAACACGCCGTTGTCGACCATGACGTACGCCACATCGGCTCCCAGGGCCTGATAGATCGCGGAACACAGGATCGACGCCAGAACAAAGCCGATGACAAACTTCGGGAACCGGCGCCAGATCTCGATCGCGCCGACTCGGCCGGAGGCCCCCGCGTCGATTCGGGCGCACCAGTACACCGCCACGCAGAAAGCCACCACCCCGATGAGCACGTTCTGGATCATCTTCACGGTCGCCGCCACGTGCAGCGCCCGGTCGCCGAGGAAGGCGCCGGCCGCGGCCACCGCGCCCGTGGAATCGATGGTCCCGCCCATCCACGCGCCGCCGAGGACGTGGTCCATGCCCACCGCGTTGATGAGCTGAGGCATGACGATCATCATGATCGACGTGAACACCAACGACATGCCCACCGCGAGCGTCAGCTCCTCCTTCTTGGCCCGGCACGCCGCCGCGGTCGCGATCGCGGCGGACACGCCACAGACCGATACTGCCGCGGACACCGTTATGCACAACGTCTTCGACATGCCCTTGAGCACCTTCATCCCGAA
The DNA here is from genome assembly GCA_016782825.1 of Candidatus Brocadiia bacterium. Classification (GTDB taxonomy): domain Bacteria; phylum Planctomycetota; class PUPC01; order DSUN01; family DSUN01; genus BS750m-G60. Next base: position 3,978 of record JADHXT010000271.1, read on the forward strand.
GAGGTAGCTGGTGATGAGCACGAGCGGCGTCACGACCCACGCCACAAAAACGCCCGGAAGCCCAATGGCCAAGAGCTTGCCGAAGAGCACCTCCGCGCCCAGCAGCACCAGGCCCGTCTTGATGTAGAACTCCGTCTTCACCGCAGGCTTAACCCACCGTGGCGTCCTGATCGTGTTGCTGATGAGGAGACCAAAAACAATCGCCCACGCGGCATAGCCGATGCCGTACTCCTTCATGGTGGCCTGACTCGCCATCATGTACGACAGCACGGCAATAACAAACACGAACGGGAATCCCATCAGGAACTGGCCCACATGTTCGCGCATGAACTTGACCCCGACGCTGAAGAAGAGGGCCATCGCGACGCAAAGGCCGACCAGGTAACCAATCTGGTTGTATGGGTGAACCTTTGTCCTCTTCGCAACCCTCCCTTCTGCTTGCTTAGCATCTCGCCAATTGCCGATGGCCGCCACAGCTTGGCCATTGAGCTTTTCGTCCTTGAACTCCGCCTGCCTCGCGGCCCGTTCCGCGCTCTGAGCTTGGGCCAGGAGCCGCTTGGCCTTTCCAGCCGCGGCCTCGTGCTTCTCCACGGCAGCCGCCCCCTTCTCCTTGGCTTTCTCTTGGCCTAGATAGAAGGAATCGGCCGGGTTATTCCGCCAGCCATGGGGCTTGGAGAGCCACCGCTTGACCGCCTTTGCGTACCCCTCACTGGTGGCCTTGATCTTCCGTTTCGCGTCATTTGCCCCATACCAAGCAATCGTCTTGAAGGGAGCGGCTGCCGACTCCGCGTTCAGGGTGTCGTTGGCCCGAGATATCTTGTCCGCCATGCCCTCCGGCCGACGAGGGAGAAAGATCGCCAGGGCGGCCGCGATCAGCAGCAAGCCGAGCCAGATGGCCCAGTAGTCCTCTGTGCTGAGCAGCTCCTGCCACCCACTCTTCTTGCTGTCTCCCGCATCCTCGGCAGTGTCCCTGCCGGGGGTCGCGTCTTCCTCAGCCATAGGTACACTCCTCGTTCTTGTGCGACACAGAAGCCTTCGCCCCGGGCCGGCACGTCAGAGGCTTTGCGATTGCTGCCTCCTTCGCTCCATCACGGTGACCGGCCCTTCGCGAAGCGACGGAGTCATCCGCAAAGCCGCCTATGATAGTGAACTTCGGTGCCCTGTCAAGCCGCCACATGGCCCCGACTGCGATTCAGACAGTAGCGTGTGCGGGGCCGCACGAGGGCATGTAGGCACGAGGTGGGGCGGCGGGCGGGCGAGATCACGGGGGCCGGGGTGTGTGCGCGCACAAGGCAAGCGATCCCAAACCACGAGCAGTGC
>JADHXT010000272.1 GCA_016782825.1 Candidatus Brocadiia bacterium
TCGGCCGGCACGCGGGTCAATATGTCCGCCAGCACCCGCCGCATGGCCTCCACCGGCTGGCCCTTGGTGCGGACGTAGTGGTCTTCCACCACGCGGCGCTCCGCGTCCATCATCACTACATCGACGCTCACCGATCCGATGTCCAACCCGATATACATCTCGTCCCCTGGCAGCCGGCCCATGGCTCGCCGGAAAGTGGCTGCGGGGCTCGCCTCGTCGAGCGCAACTCGGCGGGCGGCTCCCCGCGTGCATGTCGTTCTATTCTAGCAACTGCTCCGCGCTTTTTCCAGTGCTTGCGCGGCGCGGGGTGCCAGCCATGAGCCGGGCCAGCAAGGCCGTGAAGGCCCCGCTGGCCCGGATGCAAGCGGTGGAAGGCTCCATCCCGCTGTGAGCTGCTCGATGTCGCGGCCGTCAGCCGTTGAGCACCCAGCCCTTGCGGTACTGCTTGCGGATGAACTTGTCGGCCTCGGGGCAGCCCTTGGCCTTCAGGTTCGCCGAGTCCCACTCGAGCTTCTTGCCCACGCGGTAGGCCACGAGCGCCAGCAAGTTGTTCTCGATCATGGCCCCTGCATAGTCGAAGTTGCACAGGGGGGGCTTGCCGGTCTTGCAGCCGATGAGCCATTCCTGATGATGGCCGGGCGATGGCGGAATGAGATCGGCTGCGCTCTTGGGCGCCTTGTAGTGGGTCATGTCGCCCGAGGTGGGCATGAGGATGCGGTAGCCGTAGTCGGCGATGAGGTAGCCCTTGTCGCCTTTGAAGAGGGTGCCTTTGAACATGCCGTCGCGGTAGAACACCTTGGAGGGCAGGCCGGGCTTCTTGCCGCCGTCGTGCCAGGAGACCTTGACGGCCGGGCGCCAGTCGTTCTTGGGGTGTTCCCATTCGGCGGTGAGCCAGGTGGGGACGGTGTCGGTGCTGATGGGCGAGCCCTCGGCCTTGCAGGTGGTGGGCAGAGCGAGGTCGAGCGCCCAGTAGGCCATGTCCATCATGTGGCTGCCCATGTCGCCGATCTGGCCGGAGCCGAAGTCCCAGAATCGGTTCCACTTGAGGCATCCGCCCACGTAGCCGGGATTGTAGTCGTGCATGGGCGCGGGGCCGATCCAGAGGTCCCAGTTGAGCCAGTCGGGGGGATCGCCGGCCTTGGGCAGGTAGCTGCCGCCCTTGGGCATGCGGCTGCACCACACGCGCACCGACTGGGGGGTGCCGATGGCGCCGCCGCGCACCATTTCGACCATGCGGCGGTAGTTGGCGGTGGCGTGGATTTGGGTGCCCATCTGCGTGGCCAGCTTGCCTTTGTTCTTCAGGTAGGTCTGGCGCACGAGGTTGGCTTCTTCGACGGAGTTGGCGAGGGGCTTTTCGCAGTAGACGTGCTTGCCGCGGTTCATGGCCCACACGTTGACGAAGGCGTGGGTGTGGTCGGTGGTGGCGCAAACGACGGCGTCGATGTCTTTCTGCTCGAGGCACTTGCGCCAGTCTTCGTAGGTCTTGGCCTGGGGCCATTTCTTGGCGGCACGTGCAAGGTTCTTCTTGTTCACATCGCACAGGGCCACCACGTTTTCGCTGGCGCAGCCATTGATGTCGCCCCAGCCGCGTCCACCGATGCCGATGCCGGCGAGGTTGAGCTTGTCGCTCGGCGCCGCCTTCAGCATGCCCGACCGCAGCACGAGCAGCCCGGCCCCGAGGGCGCCGGCACTGAGGAAGTCGCGACGCTTCAGATCACCACTCATCCGATACCTCCTTTGAGGGTGCTCCCACGCAAGGGGAAACGCCGGTGCCGCCACATCTTGCGGCGCCAGCACAGACAGGCCGCTCGTCGACGCGTGCAGGTTACTCCATTGCAGCGGCGGAGTCAATGGCTCTTGCTGCCGCGCGGCTAGCCGAGGTCCACGCCCAGTCGGCCGGCCACGCGCCGCACGGCGTTGCCCGCCGCGGCATACTCCTCGGCGGTGCCCAGGTGCTCGAGCATGAGAGGCACGTCGCGGCCCAGGGAATCGAGGCATTCGAGGTAGACGCCATAGTCGAGGTTGCCGGTGCCGATGGGCACTTCGCTCAGGTGCACGATGGCCTGTTGCGTGTCGAGGCCCACGTCCTTGGCGTGACACGAGGCCACGTAGGGGCCGAGCTTCTCGAAGCACTCGCGGATGACGGCGCCTGTGTCGTAGTAGCGGCGGGGGCAGTTGATGAGGTTCGTGGGGTCCATGTGCACGCCGAAGGCATCGCGGCCGACGGCACGCACGAGGTCCAGGTAGGCGTCGGCGCTGTCGGGGAGCGTCCACTGCATCATCTCGTAGGTGAACTTGGCCCGCTGCGGCTCGGCGGAGTCGATGATGGTGCGGGCGATCACCACGGCGGCATCGAACATTTCGGTGCCCACGTTGCTCGGGTGGGCGCCGTGCCAGCTCTCGGGGTGGAAGGAGCCACAGATGTCCACGCAGCACCGGGCGCCCACGAGGTCGGCCACACGCAGTCGGCGGATGGCGCGGGCCACGTTGGCCGTGGTCTCGTCGGCATCGGGCCCCACGAGGCGGATCCACACGCCGGCCTCGGCGATCAGGATGCCGCGGGCGGCCATGGCCTCGCCGTAGTCGCGGCAGGACTTCTCGTCGTCGGGATCCAGTTCGGGGCAGTAGATGGCGCTGTAGCCGCAGTCCTTGCACGCCGCAGCCACGGCGTCGGGGTCGGTCATGTCCACGTCGAAGAGCGGGCCGCCGAACCGGATCATGGGTGTCTCCTCTGTCGGTTCGAGAGTGGTCGGGCACGGGCCACAGCATCGTATGCGCGCCCCGCATCGGTGTCAACCACCTCCCCTTGGGCCAGCACCGTCCGCTCCCCTCTGCCCCCGTCCCCTGTGCCCGTCCACGTCCCCTGTCCCGCCTCAGATTGACTCGCAACGGTGCTCGCCGTACAATCGTCGCAGGTTCGTGCCCGTGTGACAGCGGGGCGAGCGGCTGTCCCGCCGTCCTGTCGGGTGAACTCGATGTCCAGCCTGGCCTGTCAACTCGTGGCAGCGTTGCTCGCGGCCACAACCGTGCCTGTCGGCCAATGGACGATCCACAGCGACCGCCAGGAGGACCCACTCGCCCACCTCGCCCAGAGGCTTCTCCCCAGCGCGCAGGCCGAGCTGGAACGCACCCTCGGCCTCACGCTCAACGGCAGGGCGACCGTGGTGCTGTGCGGCTCGGCCGAACGTTTCCGCCAGGCGACCCCGGGCGTGGACCATCGCCATACCCTCGGCGTGGCCTATCCCGCCCGACGCGCCATTTTCGTGAACTGCGAGGCCATCGCGGCGCAGCCCTTCGAGCCCCTCAACATCACGCTGCGGCACGAGATCACCCACCTGCTGATCGGCGAGGCCGAGCGGGCCGGCCGCCAGAGCGTGCCGCTGTGGTTCAACGAAGGCGTGGCGGTGTGGACGTCTGGCAAGCTGCCGCGCTACGATGTGCGGCGCTACCGCCGAGCCGTGGCCAGCGGCGCCCTGCGGCCGCTCGACCAGCTCGCCAAGGCGTTTCCCCTGCATCCCGAGCAGCGCGGAATCGCCTACGAGCAGAGCGAGAGCGTGGTGCGCTACCTGGTGAAGCACCACGGCCACGACGTCGTCCGCCGCATCCTGCGACGGGTGGCCGAGGGTCAACGCTTTGACGCCGCCATGCACGAGGCGACCGGCACCAACGTGGCCGCCCTGGAGCGCGCCTGGCGGGCCGCCGAAGAGCCGCTCTTCCCCTGGCTGAGCTGGCTCCTCAACACGTTCACGCTCTTTAGCGCGATGAGCGTGCTCGCGCTGTTCTCGTTTTGGGTCTACTGGCGCCGCCGGCGGCGCAAGCTACAGGAGTGGGAAATGGAAGAAAGCTACTACGGCGGCGAGGGCGTACCATGGCAGTAAGCCCTCCCCGCCTCACCCTCGGCCAGCGCGCGCGTCTGTGGTGGGGCAAGGCGCGCCGCTACTACCTCGGCAGGCTGCGCCCAGGCTACGTGAAGCGCCAGCACGAACGCCGCCGAGGCGAATGCGCCCGATGCGGCGCCTGCTGCCAACTGGGCATCTACTGCTGGTCGCTCCAGAACCATCAGCCCGTCGCCGAGTGCAAGCGCCACACCACGCGCCCCATGAACTGCCGCATCTTCCCCATCGACGACCGCGACCTGCGCGATCGCGACCTCATCGTGTCCGACGTGCGCTGCGGCTACTCGTTCGACGACGACACGCCGTCGCCCCCCAGCACGGAACCGTAGCCGCCCCCCCCTCCCGCAAGGAGCCTCCGTGAGCACCGAGCTTGACGACCGCGCCGCCGAGCCCTTCGAGCCTGCCCGGCTCCCGCTCTGGCAGCGCCTCACGCTGCTGCGGGGCCGCCCCCGCCGCTGGTTCCTCAACCACTTCCGTCGCGGCTATGTGGAGCAGCAGCTCGCCAAACGCCAGGGCGAGTGCGTCCACTGCGGCGCCTGCTGCCAGATGGGCATCCGCTGCCTGAAGCTCGCCTACGACGGCGGCCAGTCGCAGTGCCAGAAATACGACGGCCGCCGCTCCCTCAACTGCCAGACCTTTCCCATCGACGAGCGCGACCTCGCCGAGCGCGACCTCGTGGCGCCCCACACCCCCTGCGGCTACCACTTCAACGGCTACGACCCCGCCAAACAGGCGTAGAGCCGTGCAACGACACCACCGTGCCCTCCTCGTGCTGACAGTCCTGGCGGCGGCCGGGCCATGCCTCGTTGGCGCCGCGGAGCTCGCCCGGGCCGAGGCCCTCTCGGTCGTCGAGATCGCCTTTGCCGGCCCGATGCTTGGCCCGACGGACACGCCGGCACGCGACGTGGAGCTATGGGCTGTCTTCCAGCACGAGGACGGGGCGACCGCACACACCGTGCACGGCTTCTGGGACAGCGATGGCAAGGGCGGCGCGCGAGGCGGCATGTTTAAGGTGCGATTCTGCCCGACGAAGCCGGGCCGGTGGGTGCTGGCGAAGGTCCACTCCAACCAGCCCCGGCTGGCTGGCCAGCACCAGGGCGACGTCGTGGCCGCCCTGCCCTCGAAGCACCCAGGCTTCTGGCTGCCCGACGCGGACAGCCCGGGCCGCCGCTGGTACCACCGCTCGGACGGCACGCACCCCTACATCTTCGGGAACACCCACTACACGTTCCTCTCGCGCCGCAACGACCGCGGGCCAAACGGCAGCACCATCGAGGCCGACGTGCGCGCCAACGCCCGCCACTTCAAGAAGCTCCGCTTTAGCCTCTTCGGCGGGCGCTACGTGCATCCCACGGCCAAGCCCTTTCTCGACGACGCAGGCCGCC
>JADHXT010000273.1 GCA_016782825.1 Candidatus Brocadiia bacterium
AAAGCTGGCGCGGACGGGGCCGATCCGAGAGTCTCCGACCCTGACACTTGACGGGGGCATCCGGGCCAGGGGGTTCGAAGAGGTACGCGTTCGCGTCATTGAAGAGGTGTGCACGTAGCAGACCGTGGGCTCTCCATCTGTTGACGGTGCCCTTGGAGACGCCGAGCCGCTGAGCCGTTTCACCGATGGTGAGCATGCCGGCCTCGCGCAGGCGCGTGTAGCGGCTCTTCAGGCGGTACCGCATACAGAGTTGCCCCAAGAGGCTTCGATTGAAGGGCCGGCCCTTCCCCGAGCGAAGCCCTCGGGCGTTGAGCAGGCTGGCGATCTGCCCTACGGTGTGACTGTCGAGCAACCGGTCGATCTCGGCAACGATCTCCGGCGGGGTCTTCCATTCCTGGAAGCCACCCAGGGGCCGGGGCACGTCGAGTGTGGTGGTGGCGCCGCCTTTGAATCGGACATGGACGATGATGGTCTCTTTCTTGATCAGCGTGACGTCTTCAAGGAGCAGGCGGACCAGACGCTTGCGGTCACGGTCCGACGTGGCCGGGGCTCGCCAGAGCTTGGGGAAGTCGGTGGCAAGTGCCAGGATGTGAGCGCGCGCCTCGGGGTCCACCCCAACGCGGTCAGCCTGACGCTGACGGTCGAAGTCGTTCTGGGCCTGCTGGAGCGCGCGGAGCGCGCCGTTCCAGTCTGCTTCGAGCGCGTCGGCGACGAGACGGTTCCTGGGGTCCACACTCAGGTAGCGCTGCTGGGCGAGGTCTGCCTCGTATCGAGCCCGTTCGACTTGCTTGGCCCGGAGCCGGTCCGCCTCTTCGAGTTGTGTGAGGAGTTCCTGCTGGACCTCGAGGGCCGCCTCGAGAGCCATAGGCGTCAGCGTGTCCAGGACGAGGGTGCCCATGGCCTCGTCGATGCATGCGCCGGGGACCTGCTGGCAGGCAGGGAGGGCGTGCTGCATCCCATCGCCTGCGCAAAGGTACGTTGGAGACCGTCGGCCGCGGCGGACGTGGTAGCGCACCGTCATGCGCTTGCCGCACACACCGCAGACCACCAGCCCCTGCAGGAGCGCAGGCCCTTCCCGAGGCGGGCTCTTTCGGCGGTCGAGGCCCTGAGCGTGTGCACTTTCCCGCAGACGCCGCTGGTTGTCCTCATACTCCGTCCAGGGGATGTACCCTTCATGGGCATTGGGGATGAGCGTGTGCCAGTGCTCCCGGGGGAGCTTCGTGTGCGTACAGCCGCCGTCGGGTCTCTTGCGCTGGCGCGTCCGGCCGAAGACGAACGCACCGGCATAGCGGGGATTGTGCAGGACCCGGAGCACTCGGGCGTACGTCAAGTGGCTCCAAAGCAGTTCGCCTTTCCGTGGCCCCCCGTGGAGGCGCCGGGGGAACAGCAGCTTGTGCCTGGCAAACATCTTGACCACCCCGAAGGCCGACCCTGCCCGCCGGTACGCCTCGAAGAGGAACAGGAGGCTCTCACGCACCTGAGCGTCCGGGTCCAGGCGGACGCGGCCCTGCTCATCATAGACGAGGCCCACGGGCAGCCTGACGGGGAGCTCTCCGCGGCGCGCCTTGTTGAGGATGCCACCCCGAAGCCGGGCCCGCAGAAGGTGCAACTCGGCTTCGCTCATCGTGCCCTTCAGACCCAAGAGGAGGCGGTCGTTGAAGTCGTTGGGATTATACAGACCGTCCTCATCCAGGATCAAGGTCTCGCTCAGCGCACACAGCTCGAGGAGCCGGTGCCAGTCTGCGCAGTTGCGGGCCAAGCGCGACACCTCGAGGCCGAGCACGATCCCCGCGTGTCCTATGCCCACCTCGGCCACGAGTTTCCGGAAGCCCTTGCGGTCCGCCGCCAAGGCACCCGACCTGCCCAGGTCGGAATCGATCACGTGGACCCGCTCCACGGGCCAGCCCAGCGCCACCGCCCGCTCCTGCAACGCGTACTGCCGCTGGGTACTCTCGGTGTTCTCGAAGACCTGCCGGACGGTGGACTGCCGGACGTACAGATAGGCGTCGCGCGCGAGATGCGAAGCCGTCACCTTCGAAGGCGTCTGGGTCTGCACGGTCAGTCCTCCTCTCTGGCGCCGAGCGCCATATGAGCCAGGATCGTGGCGATCTCCCCACGCCCAGCCACGGGAAGAACCCGATTGCGGTCGGACGCTTCCCGGCGCGTCTTCTCCTTCGGCGGGCGAATCTCCGCCCACGCGCGCGTCCAGGCGGCCATTCCCCGGCTCACCAACAACGCCTCGCCCAGGCTCCGAGCCCCGTCGCCCGGGCAGAGCACGCCATGGCGCAGATCCTCATAGGCGGCCCTCAAGACCTCCGCCGAGCCCAAGAAGGGAACCGCCCCCGCCTTCGGCGTCACGGGCGCCCCCCTTTTCGCTGACGGGCCAAGGCCCGCTCGATGCTCCGCGGATGGACCGACAGCCCGAACCGCTCCAGCACTCTCTCCGCCAACGCGGGCGCGCGCAGGGACGCGTCCTCCGCCAGCACCCTCGCCAGGAACGCCATCACCTCCTCCGAGAGCTTGTGTGCCCGCTTCGGGCCGCGGGGCCGCGAGAGCAGGCCCGCCAACCCTTCCCTCGCCATCCGCCTGCGGGCCGCGTAGAACGCCACGCGCGAAAGCCCAAACGCCGACGCCGCCTCCGTCACCGACGCCCCTTCCGCCTCGACCCGGCGAAGCATCTCGTACTTCACCTGCATCAGATCGTGCGGGTCGAAGAACGCCCCCGCGTCGAAGAGCTCGTCGCAGACCTCTTCCGAACGCGCGTTGAGCGTCCCCGATTCCCGCAGAGACTGGAGCTTCGCGTCGCCGGCAGCGCGTCTCGCCATGGGTCTGCTCTCCCAAGAAGTCTATCGTCGGGCCGAGTGTTAGCCCCATTATGCCGCCCTGCTCCGCAGTGTCAAGTGCTTTCTGCCGTAACATGCGATAGTGTAACGAGATGCAGCACACTACGGCGTGGCCAACGCCATGCCCCACAGGGCGAGACGGCATAATGCGCATTACACAAGCGGCGTAATTTCGTTTACACATGCTTGCCATCCTCTCCGGGCATCCGGCAGCCCTCATGGTTGTCCATCGTGCCCATCAGGCGACAGAGCTCCAGCAGGTCAGGCACCCGAAAGGGCGAGCGCCCCGCCGCGAGGACAACGAACGGATCCACCGCAGAAACGCTCGTCCAGGCCGATGGGAGCGAACGCAGCTTCCCCGCGTCGTCGTGATAGTACACCCGCTCCTCGCCCCAAGCGCGACGGTAGATTACGAGCGCGAACTCACGACCGCACAACGGGTGGAACGGATGAGTAATGCGGAAGGTTCCAGCTTCACCGCCACATCGGGGTGCAGTCGACGACTGTTGCCAAGGCGTCCGTGAGCAGACGCTACAAGGATAAGGACGGCAACTGGAAGTCGTCGCAGAGCTTCAGCAGAAACGAGATTCCGCTCGCAATCTACTGCTTGGAGCGGGCGTTTGCGAAGATAATCGAGGAGGAGACAGCTCAGAACGGCAACGGTGTCGAAGAAGAGGTGGTGATGTAAGCACGCTGGTGGCGAGCTCAGTAACATGATGGACTGAGCTCGCCTGGAGGCGGGCTGGAGGTGGAGAAGATGAAGCAAACCGAAACAACCGAGTTCGCAGCGAAGATACGTCAGGCAATCCTGAAGGACGGCAAGCTGCGGTCGGCCATCCTCGACTTGGTCTGCAGTAGCCCGAACGTGGTGACGCAGATCTGAGGAGGTGATGGGAGTGAGAAGGTGTAGGTGGTGCGACGGATTGGTAACGGCCACGGAAGGAGGCCTCTGCTGCCCTTGACCGGGGTCGGGGCCAAGGAGAAGTGTCCTCATCTGCTGCGTCGCGTCGTCGTAGGGACGGAAACCGAAAAGCATATAAACCCAGCCGCGTTCACTACGTCACTCGACGCGATCCGGGCGGCGTCAGGAGGCGTCGGGAATGAACTGCGAAGAGCTTGCTCAGCTCCTTGCCGCGCATCGCCTCTCCGAGCTTCCTCCTGATCAGCGCGCAGCGGTCGGCGAGCACTTGGTCGCTTGCGAAGCGTGCAGAGCGGCTCAGAAGCTCGATGAGCAGTCCCAGCCGCTGCATGACGCGGCGACGCCCCTGCGCGCACGCGACGGTGCGGAGCACTCGCTTCTCGGCAAACTCGACGCCAACCAGGTAGGCGGGGGCCTCACGAAACGGAACCGCCTCGCCGGCTTTGAGCTCCTGGGCCGCCTTGGCAAGGGCGGGATGGGCACGGTCCTCAAGGCACGACAGCTCTCGATGGATCGCCTGGTCGCGCTGAAGATCCTGCCCCGCAGGCTGGCGGAGGACCAGGACTTCGTCGCACGCTTCTTCCGCGAGGCCCGATCCGCCGCCCGTCTCCGCCATCCACACATCGTGCAGGCCTTCGACGTGGGGCAGGCAGAGGGTTACTACTACTTCGCCATGGAGTACGTCGACGGCGAAGGGCCCAACGCCATCCTCCAGCGCGATGGCCCGTTCGAGGCGGCCCACGCGCTCCGTCTTATGAAGTAGGTGTGCAGCGCTCTCGTGGCAGCCCACAAGGCGGGCATCATCCACCGCGACATCAAGCCCTCAAACCTGATGGTCGACCAGAACGGTGACCTGCGCGTGACCGACTTCGGCCTCGCCAAGATCACGGAAGGTGACGCGACGATCACAGCAGACGGCCAAGCCGTCGGCTCACCGGCTTAGATGCCGCCCGAGATGGCCTCAGGCGACATGGTCGACTCTCGCGCCGACCTCTACTCGCTTGGGGCCACCTTCTATCACCTGCTATCTGGCCGGCCGCCATTCGAGAGTTCGAGCTTTGCAGTGCTGATCGCCAAGCACATCAGCGAGGAACCGCAGCCTTTGTCGAAGGTGGCTCCACACGTCGATCCTCGGCTCTGCGTGATCACCGACCGCCTTTTGCGAAAGGACCCGGCCGCCCGTTACCGATCGGCTGAAGACCTCCTCGATGCGCTTGAGGTTCTGGGCGAGTTGAGATCCTCCGTCAGAGCGACAGAGGGCGCCCCAGAAGCCGCCAGCGCAGAGGCCAGCACGCCGACATTGGCGCCGGCCCCCCCGCCCCGTCGCCTGGCGTTGCCCCCAGCGCGCTCGAGCGGGCGGAGGCCGAGGAGCGGCGCGCTAACCTGGGTGGCTGCGGCTGGCATCGCCGTGGTGCTCATAGCCCTCGGTGTGGGCTCTTGGATGCGCACCCGGTTTCGTGCCCCCACCGGCAGCGCCGTCGAGCAACCCCGCGACGCGGTCCCCGCGAAGTTG
>JADHXT010000274.1 GCA_016782825.1 Candidatus Brocadiia bacterium
TCCCCCCGACTTTCCCCCAACTTCGGCTCTACCGAGTGGCTGTGGCCCGGTAACTCCGACGAACAGAGGCCCCTATCCTCTCAAGGCGGGGTGGCATCTATCCTCGTTACCCTTGATGTTGTACTCAGGGTGGTACTTCGCCAAGATGTCTTTCTCCACTGCCGTGATCGTTACTTTGTCCCGAACGCAAACGAACCTGACTCTGAAGTTCCTCTTGATGAAATCGACCGAGTCATGTCCCGGGCGCAGGCTGTGGACCCGGGATATGTTCTTCCTGAATGCGCTCTTGTCGATGGCTGGCTTCCTGTTTGAGATTGCTGGATTCGCGGCTTGAAATGCGTCCTTGGCCCTCCAGTCGGACTGGTTCGTCAGGAGGTAGGACGGCCTCAGGTGTTCTGTCATGATTCTCCCATAGAGACCATCTTCCCCTGCGGCCCTCCCCACATATACCATCTTGTCTTCTTGCACGGTGAACCATGCGTAGTTTCCTGTGCGTCTTGGTATGGTGGATGAGAGGTCTGTGTTTGGGTCGTGTAATGGGGCGGTGATCAACGCCTGGACGTGATCCGAGACGCTGTTCATCTTGACTGTCCCTCTGTCCCCGCCTAGCGTGAAGCGGGAGGTGTCGTTCTCGTCCACAAGGACCAATCCGCTGGCACGCACCTCGTCAGGGGCGGGTACTGGTGGCACTTGGCTCGCCTGCTTCTGAACGAAATCCTCAAACTCAGCGATCTGGTCCCTGGTCAGGGTGGGTACTTGGCCAAGCCGGAAGTACCCGCTTACCGGATCGTTGCCTTTGTACTCCGGGTTCATGCAACGCCGTGCCCTGTAGACCTGCTTCGCGATGGCTTCCGCCTTGTCGTTCGACGCAACACCCTTGGAGGCGAGGAAGGCAACCAAGACCTTCGCCTTTTCCTTCGTCTGACGCCCTAGAGCACGAGCGACAGCATTCACTGGGAGACCCCAGAGCGCTGGGCGGGAAGTTCCGGTCGCCATCGTCGGCCTCCAGGTCGCAGGTTGTCCAGGTCGGGGGGCACCATACCCAATCGCTGGCGTCGCGGGGCCTGCGCCTCAGCGACGACGGGACGGAACTGCTGACTGGGCGTCCATCTGGCCTCCCGGGGGCAGGACGGGCAACGACCTGCTGGCCGGCCGCGTGTCCCGTGGTCGACCCCTGGTACAGCCCAGCCTACTCGTGTCCCGATCGGGAGTCAATGGTGGCGGCAGGGACTCCCCGCTCAATTCCGGCGACGGCTGGTGCGCTTGCGGGGGGCTTCGCCTGGCTCCCGAGCTCCGGCTTGGGAACCGAGGATCTCCGAAGCTTCTGCTTCGGACAGCCGCAAGGCGGGAGCCTCGCGGAGCGTGCGTTCCCGAGCGGGAGCTTGGGAACGAGAGGAACACCCCGTGCGATAGGCCAGTCCGATAATGATGGCGGACCTGCCCAAGTCCGCCATCATCGTGTCTACACCTGCGGGCCATCACTGCCCCCCTTCCGCCATCGGCAGCGTGGGGAGCGCCGACTCCCGCCTGTCGCGGCGCCGTCCGATGAGGACGACGAGGACGATTGAGGACGGATGCCGGCTCGCAGCTATGAGTGGCGAAACTCGACGCGTGCGGAGCATCTACCACTATGGGGAATCATGCTCCCTCCGCCCAAAGCCATTGAACCGGTGCTCCGGCGGCGCTATACTCCAGGCATCACCCAGGAGAGCGCGGCTGATGGCGAAGTCGGATCGGCAGCAGGCGAAGGCGTGGGCCTTCGAGCAGGCGATCAAGCGGCGGGTGGTGCGCGACCGCGGCTGGCGCGTGCTGGTGCATGGCCGCGACTGGCTGTGCCCCTACTGCGGCGAGGTGGGGGTGAGCCCGTTCCGCGAGCGGCAGGGGCCGCGTGACGTGCTCCGCCACTTCGTGGACGAGTGCTCCCAGTGGGCCGAGGACGCCGCGCCCCGCTACAACCACGTCGACCTGGCGGCCAGGGCGGAGCGTCTCGAGCGGATCGAGGCGCTGCGCACCGACCCGGCCTGGCGTCTGGCCGACGCGCTGGGCCGTTGGGCGTGTCCGTTCTGCGCCGAGGCGGCCATGCTTCAGTGGCCCGTCGCCGACCGCGACGCGGCGGTGCCCATCGAGGCGGTGGACCGCCACCTCAAGCGCTGCCAGCCGTGCCAGGACAAGCGGAAGCCCATGGCCGCCGAGGCGCTGCGGCTGGTCGTCAAGGACGCCAATGAGCTTCGGGCGCTCACCGCCACGATGCGGCTTCGCATCGAGGCCGACCCCGCCTGGCGGCAGGCCGACGGCGAGGGACGCTGGATCTGCCCCGAGTGCCACCAGGCGGTGCCCGAGGTCGACGTCTCGTCGGACCTGCTGCTCGCCTCGCTGGCGCCGGGCCGCATGGCTCGGCACGTGATGGAACGCTGCGGCAAGCAGGCCGCGCCCGAGCAGGCGATGGCGCGACCCAAGGCCGACGAGACGAGCGAGCGCGATCTCAAGCGTGCCCGCCAGATCGTGCAGAAGATGCTGCCCGCCGACGTGCCCCACGTCGAGGGCTTCGGCCTCCACTGCCTCTACCGCCCGACCGAGAGCGTGGGCGGCGACTTCTACGACTACTTCGCCCTCTCCGACCACGAGATGGCCTTCCTCATCGGCGACGTGAGCGGCCACGGGCTCGAGGCCGCGCTCATCATGACGAGGGTGAAGAAGTCGCTCAAGCTCCACGCCCAGACCCATCGCTCGCCCGCCGAGGTGCTCCGCCGCACCAATCTCGACATCAACGCCGACCTCGACGGCCGCACGTTCGTGACCGCGAGCTACGCCGTGCTCGACGCCCGCGGCGGCAGCCTCGTCTTCGCGCGCGCGGGCCACAACAAGCCCATTCTCTTCAACCCGCGCCGCAATCCGCCCATCCGCCACCTCGAGAGCAAGGGCATGGCCCTGGGCATGTACCAGGGCGGCCTCTTCGACCAGCTCATCCAGGAGACCGAGCTGCGCATCGGCCCGGGCGATGTCTTTCTGCTCTACACCGACGGCCTCACCGAGGCGCGCAACCCGGCAGGCGAGTCCTACGGCCTCGACCGCCTCGAGGCCGCCGTCTCCCGCTCCCACGGCGACTTCACCAGCCAGGGCCTCGCCGACCGTCTTCTGCTCGACGCGCAGGCCTTCGCCGGCGACGCGCCCCAGGACGACGACATCGCCATCCTCTGTCTCACCTGCACCCGCCGCTGAGGGGGAGCCATGAGCGAGAGGGTCCTCATGGCGATCGCGACGGCCCTCGTGGCCTTCATCTTCGCCGGAGTGCTGGTGTCGCGCGTGGTCGGGTGGCGCCGCCTGAAGGCTCGTCTGGTCGGCGCTGCTGGGGCGATCCATGCCAATCGCGAGCGCTCCACGTTCGTGACGGCGGCGGCTGGCGTATCCATCCTTCTCAGCCTGGTCGCCTTGTTGCTCTGGCTCGCCCAGCTTCTGGGGGCCGGCTACGCGCTGTCGCCGGGCCAGTTCGCAGCCCTGACCGAGTCGAGGAACGTCGTGTTCGCGCTGGCCGTGCTACCCTACGTGCGGGTTGTGATGGCGCTGGCCGCTGCGGTGTCGGCCACGGCTCTTGTGGCGTCGGTGGGGCTTCTGCTGCGATGGCCCCCCGCGCGGCGACTCTACATCGCCTGCGAGTGCCTGGTGATCCTCTGGCTGCTTCGCGGCGTCGTCGCGGAGGCAGTGCTCGTGGCGGAGTTTGCCGCCACGGGCGCGGGAGGGCCTTGGGCAACGCCGACCATGGTGCTTCGTGGCGCAGGATGGGTGGGGTCGCTGGCCGTGTGTGTGGGTCTCGGCTGGGTTGCGGCCCGGCTGATGTCCGATGAGGTACGGCAGGAGTTCGCACGGTGACGCGCGCGGCTGATGAGGCCGAGTCAACAGTCGCCCAGGAGCGCGTGCCTCAGCCTACTGCGTCGTCGTCGCGGTTCGTCACCCGGGTGGCTTGGGCCTTCGTCTTGCTCAGCGCCTTCGGCGCGGTGGCGTCGGTGGCCAGGGCCATCGTCGGGCACGGCTTCACCGAGTTGGGGCTTCTTCCGTTCGCGCTTGTCCACCAGATGGATGAGGGCGACCTGTGGTGGCCGATGGCTCTCCTCCTGGCCTTGTGGTACCATCCATACGTCCACGGTGCCGCCGCCATGGTGCTGGCCGTCACCTTGGTTGCCTCCGTGGGGCTCCTCCGGGGGCGGGAGCGGGCGCGTCGGCTGTTCGTCGCCTGCCTAAGCGTCTGGCTCGCATGGCGAGCGGTCGGGCTGGCCCTGGATGTGTGCCTCCTCGCGTCATTCTCGAGGGGTCCAGAGGCGTGGACCGCAGCGGCAACTCCTCTCTGGGCGATCTTCTTGGGGATGATGGCTGTCTCTCTGGCCGCCTGCATCCTGCTGGGTTGGGCCATTCGCCGGCTCTGCTCTGAGCGTGTGAGGCGCGAGTTCGGTGGCTGAGCGCGCGTGGCGTGGCGTCGCTCCCTGGCCTCCTCGTGCGGCAGGTCTACACGGAAGGGTCGCGAGATGGACGAAGCCGCTCTCCGCCGCAACCTGGACGACGTGTGGCGCCGCATGGCTGCCGCGTGCGAGCGGGCTGGGCGGCAGATCGACGACGTGCTCCTCGTCGCGGTCGTGAAGACGGTGGACGTCGACACCGTGCGGGCTCTCCAGGCGCTGGGGGTGACGGATGTCGGCGAGAATCGCGTGCAGCAGGCGCAGGCGAAGCGCGAGGCGCTGGGCGGCGGCCTCGGCCTGCGCTGGCACATGATCGGCCATCTCCAGCGGAACAAGGTGCGGCACGCACTCCCGCTCTTCGAGATGATCCACTCGGTCGACAGCGTGCGACTGGCGCGGGCCATCGACGAGCGGGCTGCGGGGGAGGGGAGGCGGGTGCCCATCTTGCTCCAGTGCAACACCAGCGGCGAGGAATCGAAGTTTGGCCTCTCGCCCGCCGCGCTTCCTGAGTTGCTCGACGCCATCCTTCCGTTGGAGCACGTCGCGGTCAATGGCCTGATGACGATGGCGCCCTTCGTGGCCGACCCGGAGGAGACGCGGCCCGGCTTCGCTGCCCTCCGCGAGCTCGCCGACCAGGCCCGCGTCCGCACGGGCCTGCCCCTGCCTCACCTGTCGATGGGCATGACCCAGGATTTCGAGGTGGCCATCGAGGAGGGCGCGACGCTGGTGCGGGTCGGGTCGGCGCTGTTCCGGGGAGTGGGGTGAGTGTGTAGGGGCGGGTCCCTGTGCCCGCCCGACTCCTTCGGGTCATTTGCC
>JADHXT010000275.1 GCA_016782825.1 Candidatus Brocadiia bacterium
GTTCGCGGGCGAAGCGCTGGGCCACGCGGCGCCGTTCGGCCTGCACGGCCTCGACGGTGAGCCCGGCCAGGCGCGCCATCTCGTCGGGATGCGGCGTGAGGACTCTCGGGGCGGCGGCGTCCTTGAGGGCCCCTGTGTGGCCGACGAGGTTGTTGAGTCCGTCGGCGTCCACCACGAGGGGCTTGGCGAGGGACCGCACGAGGGCGCACGTGAGCTTGTGTGTGGACAGGTGGCGGCCGATGCCCGGCCCGAGGGCGACGGCATCGCACGAGCTGGCGAAGCGGAGGATGTGGGGCAGGGCGCCGAGAGCGAAGGCGCCACAGTGCACCTCGGGGAAGGCGTGGGTCATGCAGGCGGTCACGTGGCCCGCGGCCACGGGGAGGAGCGACGCGGGCACGCCGAGGGTCACGAGGCCGGCGCCGCCCTTGAGCGCGGCTCGGGCGCACAGGCTGGCCGCGCCGGCGAAGCCGGGGCTGCCGGCGAGCACGAGCACGCGGCCGAAGTCGCCTTTGTGGGCGTCGGGCCGGCGGCGGAGCTGCCTCATGGCCTGGCGGACGTCGAACACGCGAAGGCTCCTTGGTGGCGCTAGGCGCTGGCTTCGGCGATGGCGGCCATGAACTCCTCGGCCTTCGCGGTGATGGCGGCGTAGTCGCCGCTGGCCAGGGCGTCCTTGAGCACGAGCTTGCCGCCCACGCCGAGGGCCACGGCGCCGGCGCGGAGCCAGTCGGCGGCATTGCCTACGTCCACACCGCCGGTGGGGATGATGGGAATGTCGGGCATGGGGGCGCGGATGGCCTTCAGGTGGGCGATGCCGCCGATGGAGGCGGGGAAGAGCTTCACCGCGTCGGCGCCGGCGCGCCAGGCCATCTCCACCTCGGTGGGGGTGAAGGCGCCGGGGGCCACGGCCACGTCGGCGTTGTTGCAGAGCTTGATGACGTCGAAATCGGTACTGGGCGACACGACGTAGCGCGCGCCGGCGGCGATGGCGTCGTCGGCTTTCTGGGCGTCGCGCACGGTGCCGGCGCCGAGGAGCACGCGGTCGCCGAAGGTGGCCTTCACCACGGCGATGACGGCCGGCGCGTTGGGCACGCTGAAGGTGATCTCGATGGCGTCCACGCCGCCGTCGAGCAGCGCGTTCACCACGGGCTCCACCTGCTCGGCGGTGCTGCGGACGACGGCGATGAGGCGCCGCTCGCGGAGGCGGGCCATCACGTCTTCGCGTTGGGACATGGCAGGTCTCCAGACGATGCGAAGGTCAGGGCTCAACTACGTTTGCGCGTCGCTGATGTTGGTATGGTTGATCAGCGAGGCAATATAGCCCGCGCCGAAGCCATTGTCAATGTTGACCACGCACACGCCCGAGGCGCAACTGTTGAGCATGGCCAGGAGCGCGGCGAGTCCACCGAAGCTGGCGCCGTAGCCGATGCTGGTGGGCACGGCGATGACGGGGCGGCTGGTGAGGCCGCCGACCACGCTGGCGAGGGCGCCTTCCATGCCGGCCACCACGATGAGCACGTTGGCGTCGAACACGTGGTCGGCCTGCTGGAGCAGGCGGTGGATGCCGGCCACGCCCACGTCGTAGAGCTTGTCCACGCGGTTGCCCATCACCTCGGCGGTCACGCGGGCCTCCTCGGCCACGGGCGCGTCGCTGGTGCCGGCGCTGACGACGAGCACGCGGCCCTCGGGCAGCGGCTTGTCCTTGCGGTTGCACGCGATGATCCGCGCCGCCTCGTGGTACTCGGCGTCGGGGCGGACGGCGAGCACGGCGTCGTAGTGGGCGCGGTCGGCGCGGGTGGCGAGCACCTCGGCGTCGTGTGCGAGGAGCCGCTCGGTGATGGTGGCCACCTGCTGGGGCGTCTTGCCCGGGCAGAAGATCACCTCGGGGAAGCCGCAGCGGAGCGCGCGATGGGTGTCCACCGTGGCGAAGCCGAGGTCCTCGAAGGGCAGGCGGCGGAGGCGCTCGAGGGCGTCGTCGATGGACACGTCGCCATCGCGGAGGCCGGCGAGCAGCTTGCGCAGGGCGTCGGGATTCATGTCTTGGCCTTCTTCTTCGCTGTGCGCGGGGCGCGGCTGAAGGGCAGGTGCGAGACGGCGGTGACGTCGGGGCCGGCCACGCGGCCCGCGGCGAGCAGGTGCTCGGCCAGGCCGGCCACCATGGCGGCGTTGTCGGTGCAGAGCGCGGGCGGGGCGAAGCGGAGCGCGATGCCCTCGGCGTCGGCGGCCTCGGCGAGCTTGGCTCGCAGGCGCGAGTTGCACGCCACGCCGCCGCCCACCACCAGGGTGCGTGCGCCGCAGCGGTCCACGGCGCGGAGGCTCTTGGTCACCAGCACGTCCACCACGGCTTCCTGGAAGCTGGCGGCGATGTCGGGGACGGCCTCGGGCGGGGGCGGGGGCACGTCGTGGCGGCCGCGGGCGTTCTGGCCCATGCAGTGGTAGAGCACGGCGGTCTTGATGCCGCTGAACGAGAAGTCGAGCGAGTGTGGCTCGAGCAGTGTGCGGGGGAATCGGATGGCCGTGGGGTCGCCGGTGCGGGCGGCCTGGTCGATGAGGGGGCCGCCGGGATAGCCGAGGCCGAGGACGGCGGCGGCTTTGTCGAATGCCTCGCCGGCGGCGTCGTCGGTGGTGGTGCCGAGCACCTCGACGGCGATGGGGCTGTCGGCGCGGAGGAGGATGGTGTGGCCGCCCGAGGCGATGAGCCCGCACACGGGGTAGGGCAGGGGTTCATCAAGCGCGGGAGCGTAGAGGTGGGCGTAGATGTGGTTCACGGCGGCCAACGGCAGGCCGAGGAGCCAACTGAGTGTCTTGGCCGCGGCGAGGCCGATGAGCAGGCTGCCGATGAGGCCGGGGCAGGTGGTGACGGCGATGGCGTCGAGCTGGCCGAGGGCCGTGCCGGCGCGTTCGAGCGCCTCGTCGATGATGGGCGTGATGGCCTCCACGTGGGCGCGGCAGGCGATCTCGGGCACCACGCCGCCATACTTGGAGTGGAGGTGCTCCTGCGAGGCCACGACGCTGGAGGCGATGCGCGCGCCATCGTCCACGACGGCGGCGGCCGTCTCGTCACACGACGTTTCGATGCCGAGGATGCGCATGGGCGGCTCGCAAGTGGGCTCAGCCCTTGCGATAGACGAGGATGGCCTTGAGCGCATCGACGGCGCGCTCGAGCGGCCGGTCGACGAAGGGCTTGGCCTCCTCGTCCTCCGCGCCCTTCTTGGCGGGGGCGGAGGGGGGCGTGTCTTTGTGTTCGCCGTTGTTCTTGTTGTTGACGACGATGCGTTCCTGCTGCCAGTGCTTGAGGAGGCCGATCTGGTCCTCCACGTCGGTTTCCACGACGATGTCTGGCTGGATGCCCCAGGGGTCCTCTGGCTTGGCGTCCACCCCGCGGTGGATGCAGCGGCCGCTGGGGGTGTAGTACTTGGCCGTGGTGAGGCGCAAGCGGGCGCCGCCGTCGAGGGGCAGGATGCTCTGCACCGAACCCTTGCCGAAGGTGCGGTCGCCCACCAGGATGCCGCGGCCGGTGTCCTGCACGGCGCCGGCCACGATCTCGGACGCGCTGGCGCTGTAGTTGGACACGAGCACGGCGAGGGGGAAGTGGGGATAGGTGGCGGCCTTGGTGGCGGAGAAGACGCGTTTGGAGGCGTCCGCCCGCCCCTTGGTGGACACGATGGTGCCCTCGTCAAGGAAGCGGTCGCTCACCTTCACGGCGCTGTCGAGCAGGCCGCCGGGGTTGCGCCGCAGGTCGAGCACCAGGGCGCGCATGCCGTCGTCGAGCAGCCCCTTCACCGCGCGGTCGAGCTCCTCGGCCGTGTCCTTCTGGAAGTTGGACATCCGCACGTAGCCCACCTTGGCCTTCTCGTCCACCATCTTGGCGGCGCGGACGCTCTTGACCTTGATGATGTCGCGGGTCACGGTGATTCTCTGGCGTGCCTTGCGGCTCTCGCTCACCACGGTGATCACCACGCTGGTGCCGGGCTTGCCGCGCAGCACCTTCACGGCGTCGAGGATGGTCATGCGGTAGGTGCTCTTGCCGTCGATCTCGATGATGCGGTCGCCGGGCAGCACGCCGGCCTTCATGGCCGGGGTGTCCTCGAGGGGGGTGATCACCTTGAGGATGCGGTTTTCGTCCAGCGTGATCTCGATGCCCAGGCCGCCAAACTCGCCCTCGGTGTCCACCATGAGCTGCTGCACGTCGTCGGGGGTCATATACTGGCTGTAGGGGTCGAGCTCGGCCACGACGCCCTTGTAGGCGCCCAGGAACAGGGTGTCTTCGCTCACCTCGCTGGCGTAGTTGCGCTTCACCTGCTCGATGATGGTGACGAGCTGCTTGAAGCGGTCGTACTCGGCGTCACGCCGTGCGGTGGCCGGGGTGGCCTGGAGCACCACCAGCACGCCGAGCAACAGCAGCCAGATATAGTCCTTGCCGCGCATGCCTGCGCTCCTTATCGGGGCGGTGTGCCGTCAGAGTTCTCATGCCGGCGCGACGGGCTATGAGAGCCGCGCCGCGTCGGTTCATTATACGCCGTGTGCCGTTGCGAATCAAGGAGCAGCGCCGACCCGGCCCGCCGCCGGCTTCCATCCAACACAAAGGCACGAAGGCACCAAGACACCAAGAGAGCGCGGTCTTTGTAGGGGCGGGTCCCTGTGCCCGCCCTCTGCCGGCTGGGTGCGGGACGAATAGGACGGATGGGACGGATGGGACGGATAGGCCCCGCGGGCCGGCTGGGGGTGGGCGGGATGTCCCCATCCCGCGTCTTTTCATGGGAAACTCGGCGCACCATGACGGTCATCCCGAGCCCGTTCGGCTTCGCTCAGGGCAGGCTCCGCCGAGGGGACTGGCCTCGACCGGCGCTTGCGCAAGAACATCGCGCCGCGGCCCTCTCCGCCAGATTTCTCGACTTCGCTCCGCTCCGCTCGAAATGACCCGCGTGAGAAAAGGTTCCCGACCCCTTTTCCCCTTTTTCCCTCTGCTCCCCCTGCTGGCCTCTGCTCTCTCTGCGTGAGATCCTCAATGAAGCGTGGCTTGACACCGGGGGCGCGAACGCTAGGATGGATGGTGTCGGAGGCATCCTTCAGGGCACGGAGCGCATCTTGTCGCGAATCCTGACCATCGCGTGGCGTGAGTTCAGCACCACCGTGTGCCGGGTGGGCTACATCCTGGCCACGGTGGGCACGCCGGTGTTCTTCCTGGTGATCGCCGGCATCGCCGCGTTGCCGTCGGTGCTGGCCATCAAGGAAGAGATGGCCGAGAGGAGCGCGCT
>JADHXT010000276.1 GCA_016782825.1 Candidatus Brocadiia bacterium
GCTTCGAGCGCGAAGCTGGCCTTGCCCTTGGGCGTCGCCACTTGGTATCGCCCGAGGAAGCCGCGGAAGCTCACCTGCCCCTTGGCGTCGGTCGTGAGCTCGAGCGGGCCGGTCCACCACTTGCCTTTGATGAGCTGCTTGAGCGCCGTGTAGGCGGGCTTGGGCGTCATGTCCTTGCGGATGAGGCCGGCGGGGGCCTGCTGCCAGGCGCCCTGGTCGCTGAAGTCCCACCACGTGATGGCCTCCATGGCCGGGTGGCTGAAGAGCACGCGGTAGAACTCGGCGGCCTGCTCGGCCTGGCGCTTCTCGCCCTCGGGCGTGGTGTTCCAGCCCTCCTTGGTGCGGCGGCCCGAGACGACGGTGGCTTCGGTGAAGTGGAGGGGCTTGCCGAACTTGGCGAACCGCTCGCACGTGGCCCACGCGCGCGGCGCGCCCCAGTAGCGGCCGTGCATGTGGCTCTGGATGCCGATGACGTCGATGGTGGCGCCGCCGGCCAGCGAGTCCTGGATGATCTTCTCGTAGGCGGGCGACGTGATGTAGTCGTTGAGGATGAGGGTGGCCTTGGGGCCGGCCTTGCGTGCGTGCTCGAAGGCGCGCAGGACGGTCCACACGGCGCCGTGCTCGGTGTAGAGGCGGAAGGCGTTGGTGGCGTTGCGCTTCTTGGCCTGGGAGGCGCCGACGACGGGCTCGTTGAGCACGTCCCAGGTGTCGATGAGACCCTTGAAAGCCGCGATCTCGCGCTCGATGCGCGCCCACTGGAGCGCCTCCTGTTCGGCGGGGGCCTTCTTCGGCAACCACCCCGCTTCGTGGGTCCAGAACAGCGGATGCCCCTTGGTGGTCACGCCGTGGCGCTGGCACCACTGGGCCACCTTCTGCCAGCGGTCGAAGGCGGTCTTGCCCTCCTCGGGCTCGTAGCTGCTCCAGTAGAAGCCGAGGGTGGCGAAGTTGAGCAGCTCGCGGAAGAGCCGGCCATACTCGGCGTTGTGCTCGGGCGTGGCGCAGCGATCGAGCATGAAGATGTTGCAGCCGAAGAGGAACTTGTGGCGGGTCATCTGCACGGTGACGGGGGTGTTGGCCAGCGGCGTGCCGTCGGGCGCGGTGAGGGTGAGTGTGGCTTGTGCGGTGCGGTGCTTGCGGATGCGGGCGTCGATCTGCTTGTCCATGGGGCTCCCTTCCGAGCGCGAGGCTCCGGCGACACGGAGGCTGCGGACCACGAGGTCCCTGTCCTCTTTCTTCGCGGGGTTGTAGTAGTCGTTGGTGAAGGTCACCACGATGGCGTGGGTGCCGGCCGCGACGGTGGCCGTGCAGGTGTAGTCGCGGAAGTCCTCGGAATCGACGGTGAACACTTTGACCACGCGCCGCTTGCCGCTCTGGTCGCGCAGGGCCACCTCGGCCTGGGGCCAGCCGGCGGCAGGGCGCCCCGCGGCGGACACGGTGATGGTGACGGTGCCGTCGGCGGGGACGTCGAACCAGTCGCCCACGCTGCCGTCGGTGCTCAGGCGCCAGGCGCCGTCGCCGCTGGGGCCGGCGATGCGGGCCTCCTTGATCCGCGCGTCCTCGGCTCGGATCAGGGCCTCGCCAGCCGAGCCTGTGGAGAGAAACGTCAGGAGCAGGAAGCCGAAGGCGGTGCGTCGCATCAGGTTTGGGCCTTCAAGAGAGTGAGAGTGAAAGAGAAGAATGGAAGGGAAGAGAAGATGCGGGACGGCGTGGGTCGGGCGCCGCCTGGGGGTCAGAATCGGGCCTTCGGCCAGAGCACACGGAAGCCGACATCGACCAGCCGGCCACCCACGCGCTCCGTTTGACCGCCATCGTCCTTCCCGTTCTCACCCAAGGAATAGACAGTGAATCCCTGAGGCGTCGTGCGGTAGAGCAGCGGCTTGCCGTTGAAGGGATCCACGGGCACGGCCTTCACGAAGTCGGGCGCGAGGGCATCCAGCGTGTCGGGCAGTTTGCCCTTCTGGGCGCGGTAGCGAAGAACGGTGAGGCCGACGCGGGCGCTATCGAGCCGCGCCATGTGCCGCTGGCCCTCGATGAACACGCGGCCGAGAACAGGGAGAAGCATGCGAGCAATGATGAAGTAGCGCGGGATGCGCTGCTCGATAGTCTTGCCCACGGCGCCCGCACGGATGAGCGACTGCGGATAGGGGAGCCGCGCGGTGGCCGCGTATCCGCTCATCAGGTCGATGTAAGCCACCAGGTCACTCTTGAAGTAAGCTCGCGGCACGACGCGCAGGAACAGCGTGTCGGGTACGCCGAGCGCCCCCAGCTCGCCGCGCTTCTTGGGGTCGAGCGCGTAGGTGCGATACATGTCCATGCCGAAGCAGCGCTCGGCCACAATGACCTTGTGCATGAGCGTCGGGTCGGCCTCGTCCTGAAGGGCGGCCTCGACGCGCTCGAGCGCCTCAGGCGACGGCTTGCTCTGGCTGGCCCAGCGCTCGACCTGGCGGGCGGCGATGGAGTCGCACGCCACGCGCACGAGGCCGCTGATGAGCACAGACTCCCTGGCCAGCGCGTGGCCGAGCCGCAGCGCCGCCACGAGCGAGTCCGCCGCTTCGGCCGCCTTGCCCTCTTCGGTGCGCTCGATGGCCTCGAGCGCGAGCAGGCGCGTGGCGCTGCTGATCTTCGACAGATGGGGAAGCTGCATCCCGATGCCGTCTTCGAAGTTGATGGGAAACTTGCAGCCCTCCTTCTCCGCCGCCTGGTGGAGCAGCTCGAGCACTTCGGCATGGTCTGTCAGATAGGCCTGGCTGGCGCCGCGCATGGCGGGAGGGATGGGCTGGTCGATGGCAGGCAGCTTGGCGTTGCCGGCGATGGGCAGGAGCGGGTGGTTGCCGTCGTCGCCGATCTTCTCCATCAGGTCGAAGGCCTTCTGGAGGATCGGTGCGGCGTTCTGGCCCTCGGGCGGTTCGGGGTAGGCCGCGGCCAGCTCGGCCAGACTCGTCGGCTCGCCGGCCTGGCGCATGGCGCGGACCCGTCGGTTGATCTGGAAAGTCGCCACGGAGTCCCAGACCTCGAAGATCGAGAAGGGCATGGTGACAATCATGGCGAGGTAGATCACCAGGGCGGCAGGCATGGCGCGGAACTCCTTCCGCCCTGATTCTACGCGGGTGCCCCGTGGGAATCAACGGCGCTCGGCGGCGATGCGGTCGAAGAGGTCGCAGGCCTCACGATAGAGGCCGGCCTTCGCCACCGCGCGGGCTAGAACTCGGCCTTCGGCCAGAGGACGCGGAAGCCGACATCGACCAGCCGGCCACCCACGCGCTCCGTCTGGCCGCCATCGTCCTTCCCGTTCTCACCCAAGGAATAGACAGTGAATCCCTGAGGCGTCGTGCGGTAGAGCAGCGGCTTGCCGTTGAAGGGGTCCACGGGCACGGCCTTCACGAAGTCGGGCGCGAGGGCATCCAGCGTGTCGGGCAGCTTGCCCTTCTGGGCGCGGTAGCGCAGGGCGGCGAGGCCGAGGCGGGCGCTATCGAGCCGCGCCATGTGATTCTGCCCCTCGATGAACACACGGCCGAGGGCAGGCAGGATCATCCGCGAGATGATGAAGTAGCGCGGGATACGCTCTGCTATGGTCTTGCCCGCGGCGCCTGCCTGGATGAGCGACTGCGGGTAGGGGAGCCGCGCGGTGGCCGTGTATTCGTTCATCAGGTCGATGTAGGCCACCATGTCGCTCTTGAAGTAGGCACGCGGGGCAACGCGCAGGAACGGGGCGTCTCCTATGCCGAGCGCCCCCAACTCGCCACGCTTCTTGGGGTCGAGCACGTGGGTGCGATAGATGTCCATCCCGAAGCAGCGCTCGGCCACGATGGTCTTGTGCATGAAGGTCGGGTCGGCCGCGTCCTGGAGGGCGGCCTCGACGCGCTGGAGCGCCGCAGCCGAGGGCTTGGCCTGGCTGGCCCAGCGCTCGATCTGGGCAACGGCGATGGCGTCACACGCCACGCGGACGAGCCCGCTGATGAGCACGGGCTCGTTGGCAAGGGAGCGGCCGAGCCGCAGTGCCGCCACAAGGGATTCCGCTGCTTCGTCCACCTTGCCCTCTTCGGTGCGCTCGATGGCCTCAAGCGCGAGCAGGCGCGCAGCGTTGCGGATCTTCGACAGGTGAGGAAGCTGCATCCCGACGCCATCTTCGAGGTCGAGGGGGAACTTGCAGCCCTCCTTCGCCGCCGCCAAGTGGAGCAGCTCGAGCACTTCGGCATGGTCTTCCAGATAGGCCCGGATGGCGGCGCGCATGGCGGGCGGGATGGCTTCATCATTGGCGGGCAGCTTGGCGTTGCCGACGATGGGCAGGAGCGGATGGTTGTCGTCGCCAATCTTCTCCATCAGGTCGAAGGCCTTCTGGAGGATCGGTGCGGCGTTCTGGCCCTCGGGCGGCTCGGGGTAGGCCGCGGCCAGCTCGGCCAGGGTGCTGGGCTCGCCGGCCTGGCGCATGGCGCGGACCCGCCGGTTGATCTGGAAGGTGGCCACCGAGTCCCACACCTCGAAGATCGAGAGCGGCGTGGTGAGGATCGTGGCGAGGGCGATCACCAGGGCGGCAGGCATGGCGCGGAACTCCTTCCGCACTGATTCTACGCGGGCGCCCCGTGGAAATCAACGGCGCTCGGCGGCGATGCGGTCGAAGAGGTCGCACGCCTCGCGATAGAGGCCGGCCTTGGCCACCACGCGGGTGCCGAACTCCAGGTGCTGGTCGGTCGCCGCGTCGCAGGCGGGCCACGGGGGCAGGCCGTCGCGGTTGGGGTCGCCCGTGGTGGCAAACTGCACCCAGCAGGCGCTCATCGTGGCGGCGAGGGTGCGGTCGGCCTCGGCCCACGGCGCGCCCGCGCGCAGGGTGCCGAACACGTAGGCGATCTCCAGGCCGTGGAAGGCGCCCAGGCGCTGCGCCGCGGGGATGGGCGGCACGCGGGTGAAGTGGTAGAGGTAGGCCTTCGAGGGCACCTTGGCCATGGCCCATGCGAGGGCGCGCGCGGGGGCGGCGAAGGCCGTGACGGTGGTGAGCCTGTTGAGGGCCTTCGGCACGTCGGCCGGCGTGGCGGCGGGGAAGAGCTTGAGCACGGCCGGGGCGTCCTTGCCAAACATGGTCCGCACGGTGAGCGCGTAGCCCACGGGCCGGCGCACGGGGAGGTCGCCGAGGAACAGCGTGCCCTCGTCGGCGTTGGAGCCGGCCATGAACGGCACGTTGTGCTGCTTGCCGGCGAGCCAGAGGGCGGCGGGGTCGTCGGGCAGCACCCAGCCGTCAATGATGGGGCC
>JADHXT010000013.1 GCA_016782825.1 Candidatus Brocadiia bacterium
CACGACGCGGACGATCTGCACGGCGTGCACGCCGTAGCGGTCGCGCACGGTGCCCTTGAAGCCGAGCGCGGCGTCGGGACGCACGGTGATGGTGGGCGGCGGCTCGGTGAGCTCGATCTCCGGCGGCTCGTCCTGGATGGCCTCGATGTAGTGGTCGACGGGCTTGTTCTCGAAGGTGAAGGTGTCTCTCAGGTGGATGCGGTAGGAGCCGTCGCCCTGCACGGTGAAGGAGGCCGACACGGTCTGGCCGTCCACGGCCATCTGGAGCGGCTGCTTGTCGTAGGACAGTGCCAGGGTGGCCTCGGCGATGGGCTTCGAGCAGGTGGCCTGAATGGCCACGGTGGAGCCGGCCAGGGCCTTGATGGTGCCGCTGCGCTGCACGAACGGCTTGAGCCCTGCGTAGCTGGGCGGCGTGATCGTGACGTTCAGCTCGCTCACCACGGGGCGGTGGTGCACGGTGATGCGGTAGGAGGCCGATTCGGCGTCGCCGGCCACCACGTGGTAGTCGAAGGAGTTGCTGATGCCGGTCATGGTGGAGGCGAAACGCGCGCCCTTGGCGCCCTCGTCGCCGTCGGGCGCGTTTTGCTTGTGCATGGAGAGGATCTTGGTGTCGTCGCTGTCAGGGGTGTAGTAGACCTCGGCCATGGGCGGTATCTTGCCGTCCACGGTGGCGGCGAGGGTCACCTCGTCGCCGGAAAGCACGTTGGCGTTCTGCGGCGTGACGGCGAGGATCTTGGTGCGTGTGAGCGGCGCCTGGCCGCTGAAGGGCACGAGCATGCGAGCGAGTGCGTTGGTGAAGTGTTCGGGGAAGAGCACGGCGTAGCCGGCCATGAGGATGGCGGCCACCACGCTGGCGCTGAGAAGCAGGCGCATGCGGCGCTTGGGCACGGCATCGTTCACGCGGAGCTTGCTGGCGTCGGCGTTGCCTTCCTCGATGACGCTGCGGATCAGCTCGTAGGCCTGGGCGTCGTCCTCGTCGGCGAGGAGGAGGGAGTTGATGAGGCGGTTGTCGACGTCGGGGAATCGCTGCTCGACCTTGAGGGCGAGCTGCTCGGGGGTCAGGGGCTGTGCGAGCAGGCGCGCGGCGTAGCGGATGAGGAGCACGCCGGTGACCACCCAGCCGATGAGCGCCACCGTGCGCAAGACGGCGGGCAGGTGGGCCACGTTGTCCAGCACCATGGTGAGGCCGAGGGTGGGGATGAGCACGGCGCCGATGAGGCCGAGGCCCTCGCCCAGCCACACGCTGCGCTGGTGGTCGCCGACGCCCTTGAGGCGGCTCCGCAGCCGCGCCGCGCCAGCACTCAGTTCGGATTTGTCGACCATGGCGTTTCCCTCTCGCACACGTCAGCGTTCGCGACGGTCGTGCTTGAAGCGTTGGTCCTTCGCCTTGCGCTTGTCCTTGTAGTACTCGGTCATCTCGCTGCGGCTCATGGGCACGAGCTCCACGCTGTCGAACCACGCTTGGCCGGGCATGTAGGCGTAGAGCTTCACGGACAGGAAGTCGAACTGGTAGCGCTCGGGCGCCACGAAGTCCTTGGTGTAGGTCTTCCAGCTCGAGCTGGTGGAGCAATTGACCTGGGCGCGGAAGATGCGCTCGAGCGGCTGGCCGGTGCGGTCGGGGTCGAGCTCCTTGGGCACGTCGGTCATGTACTTGGAGGCGTAGCGGGAGCCGCCCACCTTGGCGTAGCGGTAGCCCTCGACGAACACGCGAGGATGCGCCTTGTAGGCCTTGACGCTGAACTTGAGCTTGTAGCCCCAGCCGCGCTTGGCCAGCATAAGGCGGCTGAAGATGCGCACGCCCTGGTTGTTGCCCACGGACGTGGACAGATCGAACTTCACGCACTTGCCGTGGCCGCCGCGGACGACGGACACGCGCTCGTGGTTTTTCAGGTACCACGAGCCGCATTCTTCGCCGCTGATGAAGCCGCGGCACTTGGGGCAGATGAGCCCGGCCCACGGCTTGGCGGGGCCGAGGTCGTGGCCACAGCCGCACTTGTAGCGGTAGGTGCGGGTGCCGTCGGCGTTGCGGGTGGTCTGGGGCATGAAGTCGGTGAGCTGGTAGTGCCAGTATTCCGGCCCGCCCTTGTCGTCCACGCGCTCGAACTCGCCGTTGGTCACCATGTTGTGGGCGGCCAGAGCCTGGGAGCCTGCGAAGGCCACGAGAAACAGGAGGAGTGCGGTGCGTCTGATCATTCGAGCTGCCTCGATTTGCGTAGGATCCATTCGATGCTCACGAGCCCGAGGAAGGTGAGGAAGACCCACCACTTGTCCCACACGGGCTTCTTCTCGGTCCACGTGTGCTTCTTCGTGTTGATCACGATATCGGCGGGGATGCGTGCGGCATCCCCCGGTTCATAATACCTGCCGTGCGACTGATCTGCAAGGGCCTTCAGCAGCTTGCGGTCAGGATCGGTTTCGCTGAGCTCGATGGACGTGTCGCCCACGAGGAAGGCCAGCTCGTCGCGGCCGAGGTCGGCGCCATCGGCCTCGGCGGTGGCCACCACCTTGTACTTGCCGCCCACGTGAGGCACGAAGCGGGTGTGGAAGGCCTCGGCCTCCACTTCGCCCGTGCCGGGGAGCTTGCCAAACTTCGCTTCCCGCTCGATGGTCTTGCCGTCGGGCGCGTGGATGTGGCAGAAGACCCTGGCGCCCCGCGCCGCCTTGCCCTCGGCGTCGGTGGCGGTGACGGTGAGGGAGACCTGTTCGTCGAGCTCGTACTGAAGCTTGTCGCTCACGAGCTGGACGGCACGTTTCTCCTTCTCGGCCTTCTGCTCGGGCATGAGCCAGGTGATGAGGCGACGCCAGAAGACGGTCTGGAGGTCGTCCTTCACGCCGCCCTCGGCCATGCCCAGCTTCCAGCGCCACGTGCAGTCGGTGAGCACCACGGCGGCCTTGCCGCGGCCGTAGCGGTGGACGATCACCACGGGCAGCCCGCCCTCGTCGGCTGTCTTCATGAGCACCGTGGCGCCGGGCTTCAGCTCGCCCACGCCCACCAGGCTGATGAGCTCGGGGGCGCGGGTCCAGTCCTTCTTCACGTCCTGGAACGCGGGGTGTGCCTGGCCGTCGGGCGTGATGTCCACGCGGAAGCGCCGCTCGGCGTAGGAGGGGCGGGCGAGAAGCTGGCACGGCAGCACGCGCTCGAGCGCCGTGCCGCCGAAGCCCTGCCGGCCGAAGCTGTCCTTGCCGGCCAGCAGCATCACCGAGCCGCCTTGCTCCACGATGGCCGCGATGGTGGCAAGCTGCTGCGGGGTGAAGAAGGTGCGCGGCACGTCGCCGATGATGATGGCCTTCAGCCGCTGGAGCTGGGCCGGCGTCATCTGCGCGATGAGGGCGCTCTCGGCCGGCTTGGTGCCCTGCACGATGATCTTGCCCGGGCCGAACCGCACCACCGACGTGTGCTCCACGTTCTTGTACGCCGCCAGCACCCGGCTCACGAACTTGAACTCCCACCGCGGCCGTGCCTCCACGTAGAGCACGCGCAGCACGGGGTCCGAGACGTAGATGGGCACGGGCTTCTCGTTGTTCGCCTTGTTGCCTTCCACGGGGTCGGGCGGCACGCGCACGGTGTAGACGAAGCGGCCGGGCGTGGGCGGCGTGAGCTCCATGGTCACCTGCCGCTGCGGGCGGTCGGGGCTCAGGGCCACGCTGGAGCTGGCGATCACGTCCTTGTCGAGCAGCAGCTCCACGGGCACGGTGCGGGCGCCGAAGCCCTTGCTGGCGACGGTGATGGTGAGGTCGGTAGTGTGGCCGACGACCACGCGCCTGTCGTGGGCCACGTTCACGACGGCGAGGTCTTGCTCTTTGGCCTTCTCGGCCTTGTCCTTGGCGCGGCCGAAGCCGATGGCGTAGACGGGCGCCCGGAGCTGCTTGATGGCCTTCTCGGGGGCGAGGCCCGTGTTGTCGCGGCCGTCGCTCAGCAGCACCACGCCGGCCAACTCCTCGTTCTTGAACTCGTCGCGCACCTGTGCGAGCGCCAGGCCGATGCTGGTGCCCGTGCCGGCCGCCTTCTTCAGCTCGCCCAGCTTCTCGGCCTTCAGCTTCGAGAGGCCCGTGGCGAATTCGTATACGCTCAGCTTGCTCTTGGCGCCGAGCGACTCGATGAGTCGGGCGCTCTTGAGCGTGTCGAGCGCCTCGGTGAGACGCGACGTCTGGCGATTCTTGTCCACGCTGCCCATGCTGCCCGACGTGTCGAGCAGCACGGCCACGTGGGGCTTGATCTCATCGGTCTTCCGCAGGATGCGTTTCGGCTGCACGAGCAGGAAGAACAGCAGCACCAGCGCCGCCAGCCGCACGGCGACCATGGCGATGCCGCTCAGCGTGAGGGGCCAGAGCTGGCGCCACACGAGCGCAAGCGAGCCCAGCAGCACCATCACCACCAGGATGGCGACGAGCCACGTGCCGCCGGTGCCCCAGGGATAGTCCAGCGCCCAGTTCACGTCATTCCTGCTCCGTTAGCTGATAGCTCATAGCTGACAGCTTCGTTCATTGTTCCACGCCCGGCTTCCGCTGCTTGAGCACCTCGAAGAGCGGCATGGTGAATCCGCCGGCCTTGCGTGCCCGCGCCGAAAGATTGCCGAAGAGCGACTCGATCACGAAGATGAGCAAGGCGAGCTTGAAGAGCAAGGGCCACAACTCGTCGCGCTCGCGGCTCTGCTTCACTTCCTCCACCACGCTGCGACCCGGCGCGTCGATGAACCGCACCAGCCCCGACCGCGCGGCGCCCGTGATGGCCTCCTGCGACGCCGCGTCGAGCACCGATTCCTTGGCCACGTCGAGGTTCACCCCGAACCCGCCGCTGTGCGAGAACGCCGCATCGGCCGACACCTGGTAGAGCCCTGGCTTCTCGGTGGCCGCGTACTCGGCCTCGGCGTAGCCCCCGCGAATCTGCGGGTGCAGCACCACCTGCTTGCCTTCGGGGTCGGTGACGGTGATCATCTTCTTGTACTGCGCGGCCAGGGCCTGGAACTTGACGGGGGCCTTGAGCTTGAAGGCGCTGGCCTCGATGTCCTGGTTCGAGAGGTAGTAGACCACCTGATAGAGCCACGGCAGGAAGGCGCGCCGGAGCGGCAGGTTGGTCCACGCCAGGTCGCACGAGCTGGTGAAGAGCATCACCTTGCCTTGCCCGAAGGGGGCCTCCACCAGGGCAGGATGGCCCACGGCAAAGCTGGCGAGCACCTGCCCGCCGTCCTTCACGGCGAAGCGGTTGGAGCCGTAGCACACGAAGAAGCGGGCGCTCCGCAGGTCGATGCCACGGGCGAACACCTTGTGGTTGCCGCGCTGGTCGCCGATGGCGAAGGACTTCTTTTTGCTCGGGTCGCCCACGGGCTGGGTGAGGGTGATGGGCAGGAACTGCCAGGCGTTGTACTCAGTGGCCGTGGTGTTGCCGCCGCAGAAGATGAGCACGCTGCCGCCCTTGCGGAGGAAGTTCTCGATCCGCGCCAGGTCGCCGCCGTCCACGCGCCCCACGTTGCACAGGATGAGGCAGCGCAGGTCGTCGAGGTTCTCGCCGCGAAGGGCAGACTGGCGGATCACCTTGGCGTCGATGACCGAGGCGCCCTCCCCCTCCACGTCGCCGCCGGGGTTGAGGGCCATGCTCAGGTAGAAGGTCTCGGACAGGTGCGCCACGGCCGACGGGTCGCCGTCCACCACAAGCACGCGGGAGCGTTCGCCGACCTCCACGGTGAAGTGGTAGCGGTCGTCGATGGCCAGGCCGTCGTCCTGGAGGCTCAGGATGCAGCGGTAGGTGCCAGCCTCGGCGAAGCGCGCGGCCAGGGGCACGCTCACGGGCTGGCCGGGCCGCACGGCGAAGGCCTCCTGGGTGCTGTTGCGGCCGTTGATGTTCAGGGTAATGATGTTGCCGGGCGAGCCGGCGCCGGCGGCGCGGATTTCGGCGGTGACGGTGGATTCCTCGGGCCCGCCGGCCGTGACGGTGGCCTTGGTGAGATAGGCGTTGGGAGAGCCGGGCCGGGCAAAGTTGCTCACGAAGATGGTGGCCTTGGTGTCCACGGTCTTGAGGAAGCCGCTCTTGACCACGGCGTCCCAACTGTAGCCCTGCATGTCGGTGAGGACGTGGATTTCCTGCCGGCGGCGGCGCTGGGCTTCCTCGTCTTTCACTTCCTCTTTGATCTCCTCGGCCTCGTCGCCCTCGGCGCCGGGCACGGCCAGCTCGGCGGCCGCGGCGGCGGAGCCGGCCTTGGCCACCAGGCGCAGCGCCTCGCGCACGGCGGGATCGGCGTTGGTGCCCACCACCGACAGCTCCACGGAGCGGAGGGCTTTCTTCACGCGCTCCAGGTCGGTAGTGAGCTGCTTGATGCAGGGGTCGGCCTTCTCGTTCATGAGCACCACGGCCACCTCGTCGCCGGGCTTGAGGGTGTCCACCAAGCCGATGGCGGCGGCACGGGCGCGCTCGAAGCGGCTGGTGCCCTTGTCCACGTAGCCCATGGAGTAGGAGTTGTCGAGCACAATGACCATGGACACGGCGGCGTCGGGGAGGACGTGGCTCTCTTCGTCCTCGCGGTAGGGCTGGGAGAGGCCCCAGGCCAGCAGGGCGAGGAGGAACATGCGGAGCAGCAGCAGAATGATGTTTTTCAGGCGGGATCGGCGGGTGGCCTTCTTCTGGCAGGCGAGGAGGAATCGCACGCTCGGGAAGTCGATTTGCCGCGCGCGCGGGCTGTGCATCAGGTGGATGAGCACCGGCACGCTGAGGGCGGTGAGGCCCCAGAGGAACACAGGCGCGGCTGGCACGAATCCAAACATGGCCTACCTCACCTTCTCGCGGCGCGTGAGGTAGGCGCTCAGCAACGTGGCGTGGGGGGTCTCGGTGTTGACGGTCACGTAGTCGATGTTGTTTTCGTAGCAGGCGCGCTTGTACTGGTTGATGAAGGCTTCGAGCTCGGCGGCGTAGTCGTCGCGCAGGTCTTTGGGTGCCACGCGCACCTTCTCGCCGCTTTCCATGTCGCGGAAGGTGGCCACCTTCTCGAAGGGGAAGCTGAGCTCGTCGTTGTCGAGCACGTGGAAGACGATCACGTCGTGGCGCTTCTGCTTGAAGTGGGCCAGGCCGCGGATGACGGCCTCGGGGTCGTCCATGAGGTCGCTCAACACGATGATGAGGCCGCGGCGCTTGATCAGTTCGGCCATGCCGTGGAGCGCGACGGCGGTGTTGGTGCCCTTCTGCGGCGAGCAGCGGTTGAGCGCGTCGAGCATGGAGCGCAGGTGGGTGAGCGAGGAGCGCGGCGGAAAGTAGTCCTCGATGCGCTCGCCGAAGAGCACCATGCCGGCGCGGTCGCTCTGCTTGACGGTCACGTAGGCCATGCCGGCGGCCATGCGGCAGGCGTATTCGTACTTGCTGATGCCCTCGGAGCCGTAGGCCATCGAGGCCGAGCAGTCCACGAGGATGTACACCTTCATGTTGGTGTTTTCCTCGTAGCGCTTGATGTAGTAGCGCTCGTTGCGGGCGTAGACCCGCCAGTCGAGGTGGCGGAGGTCGTCGCCGATGACGTATTGGCGGTGGTCGGCAAACTCGGTGCTGAGGCCTTTGTAGGGGCTGCGGTGGGCGCCGGTCATGGCGCCTTCGACGCGCGCGCGGGAGCGGATGCTCAGGTGCTGGAGGTGGCGCAGGGTGTCGGGGTCGAGGAAGCGCGAGCTGTCGGCTTGTGCGGTTCTCATCGGGTCAGCACCGCCACGTTGTCGCTGTCGGCGATCACCACGGCCTGGAGGCCGATCGTCACCACGGTGGCCGTGCCGAGCTTGCTGGCCTCGGCTACGTTGGCCGAGCGGCCATCGGGCGTAACCACGTTGGCGCCGCGCGGCGGCCCGGCCACAATGCCGCGCACCTTGAAGCCCTGCCCGAATCCGCGCGTGGCCACGAGAAACTTCTTCAGGTCGCGGCTGGTGCCCTCGATGGCCGTGCAGCGGAGGGTGTACTTCTGCCGGGGCATGTCGGGGGCCAGCTTCAGGCGGCCCGTTTCGTAGGCGAAGGGCTTGCCCCACGGGTCGACGATGGCCTCGGGCGCCACAAGCTTGCGCATGACAACACCATCGAGCGACGCGGGGTATTCCACGACATCCACCCAGTACTTGCGGAGCGCGGCATCGAGCTGCACCATCTGGAGTCGGGCCAGCCAGGCACGGCCGCCCTGTGCGACGGCTCGACCGAGTGCGGTGGTGGGTGTGCCGCCGGCCGCGCGGGCGAAGGCCTCGCGCGCGGGTGCGGCCTGGTCGAGTTCCCGAAGCAGGGTGAGGCCTTGGAGAAACGAGGCGAGCGACGCCCCGGCATCGCGTGGATGTGCAGCAGCGAAGGCCCCGTAGACCTTCGCCGCTGCCGTCCATTGCTTTGCGCTGGCGTGCTCGGCGGCCTTGCGGTGAGCCGCAAGGAACCCGTCCAACTCCGCCGCTCCCGCACCGGGAAGTCCACGGCTGGCCAGCGTCGCGACCACCATGGCTGCCGCCAGAGCGACCGACGACCGGCTCGCTTCCTTCCGCATACGCTCTCCAGCCGGGCCTAGTGCGAGACGGCGTACATCACGATGTTCACGCCCAGGCGGACGGCGTCGCGCGACTCATAGCCCACGCCGAACGGATGCGGCTTGAGCTCCCAGCCGCAGCCCATGTCGAGCGGGGTGAAGACCACCGCGAGATTGCCGTCGACCAGGATGCCCTCGAGGCGCGGCGGGCCGGGGTTCGACAGCTTGTTCTGCACCACGGCGGCCTGCGTGTAGTTCACCGACGCCACCTTGTACTGGATCGAGTAGATGGGGTGCGACGTGGGCAGCAGCACCATTTTGGCGCCGGGCAGCACGCGGGCCATCTCGCGGCGGAAGGCCACGGTGAAGGCCTTGCGCCCGCAGCACGAATCGGCCATGAGGAAGCCGCCGGCCTTGAGGTAGGCGCGCAGCGCCTGCACCTCAGTGTCGCCGAGCTGGAAGTTCTTGTGCCCAGTCATGTAGATGAAAGGGTAGGTGGTGAGAGCCTTGCTCTCGAGCTTCATGGGCTGGGTTTCGAAGCTCACCTTGAGCGACGTGGTGGTGCTCACGGTGTCGAGCAGGGTGGAGAGGCCGGCGGGATCGGGGTTCCACTGGCCGCCGTGGATCACCTGGCCGATGCGGAACTTGTCGGCCTTGGAGCGATCCTTGTCCAGGTAGACCCGCGACTCGGCGAGGGATCGCCCCATGGCCTTGGTAGCCGTGCAGTAGGCGATCATGTTGGCACCGAGCTTGAGGGCATACTCGGCCTGCACGCCGGCGGAGTGCTGGTGGGTATGCATGTCCCACCCGCAGCTCAGGTCGAGCGGCGAGAAGACCACGGCGGTGCGGCAGCCGATGTCGATGCCTTCGAGCGGGGGCGGCGCCATGCCGGTGATGCCGGCGGCCGGGGTGTAGGCCACCAGCGGCACGTCGAAGTAGCAGCGGTAGAGCGGATGGTCGGAGGCGAGCTTCTCGAGGGGCCGCTCGGGGAAGATCTGGGCCAGCTCCTTGCGCGCGCTCTCGGCGAACTCCTTGCGGCCACAGCAGGTCTCGAAGAGAATGAAGCCGCCCTTCAGCACGTATTCGCGCAGGCGCTCGCGCTCGTCGGGGGTGAAGGTGAAGGCGTTGTGGCCCGTGCGGTAGAGCATGGGCAGGCGGGTGGCGTCGAGGTCGACCTCGGCCAGGGTCTTCTCGGTGTAGGAGAACTTGATCTTGAGCTTCTGCCCCATCCAGATGAGCAGGTTGTTGATGTCGTTCTCGTCGGTGGCCCAGTCGAGCTTCTCGCTGGTCTTGATTTTCACCACGATGGCGGGCGGCGTGGGTGGCTTCTTCTTCTCGGTGCGCCGCTGGGGCACGACCGGGAGCGGCAGCGGCGCGAAGCCTTCGGCCGACGCGCGGTGAGCAGGCTTGGGCGGCGGCGGCTTGCCGCAGGGGCCGGCGTCGCGCACCGTCAGGGCCAGCGCGGTGGTGGCGCTCAGAAGCAATGCGGCAACTGCCAAACCGCTCAGACGGTACTTGGACCTCATCACGTGCAGTCCTCCAGATGGGTGTTCATGCGCTCTGTTCGGCGGCTTCGCCGGGGATGGGGCCACCGCGGGGCGCACACATACTGTAGTACCCGGCCCAGCATACATTATATATAGCCGAAACGACGGAGTATTTCAAGAAAAAAACACGATTTCTTGTGGCTCTTGTGCCTCAGATCCGGGTGCCTGGCGGCAGGGTGACGTGGCGGGGGATGACCACGATGCCCGAGCGGATGGCGTAGTGGTCGTGGTCGGCCTCGGTGACGCCCTCCTCGTTGGCGATAACGGAGCCTTCGCCGATGCACACGTTCTTGTCGATGATGGCGTTGCGGATGCGGCAGTTGGCCCCGATTTCGAAGGGCGCGTCGCGGGCGGGGCCGTCGTTGCCCATGAAGATCGTGTCCTCGATGACGCAGCCGCCGCCGATGCGGCAGCGCACGCCGATGATGGAGCGCTGGACGCTGTCGGCGTAGATTTCGCAGCCGTCGGCGATGATGCTGTCACACACGTGGGTCGCGTGGATGCGCGACGGGGCGAGCTGTCGGGCGTGCGTGATAATGGAGTCGCCGCCCTTGAAGGCCTGCGCGATGCCGCGGCCCTCGCGCCAGACCATGTTGGCGTGGAAGAAGGCCTCGATGGTGCCCACGTCCTCCCAGTAGCCATCGAAGGGGAAGCACGTGAGCTTCTTGTGCTCGGCGGTCCAGGGAATCACCTGCCTGCCGAAGTCCTCACCCTCGCTGGCGAGGGCCTCCACGAGCACCTCGGTGTCAAAGAGATAGATGCCCATGGAGCACAGGAAGGGCCGGCCGTCGGGGCAGTGGACTCCGTCGAGACGGTCGAGCCGGCAGTGGGAGACGAGGTCGGGGCTGTCGGGCTTCTCGTGAAAGCCCTTGACGCGCAGGTCGCGGTCCGGGTTCACCACACCGAGGTGGGTGATGTCGTCGGGCGCGGTGTAGTGGGCGGCGATGGTGCAGTCGGCCTCGTGGTTTTCATGCCAGAGGAGCAGCTCGCGGTAGTCCATGTGGTAAATCTGGTCGGCCGAGAGGATGAGCACCTGGCGCGACTCGTGCTGGAGCACGTGGCGGAGCGACTGGCGGACGGCATCGGCCGTGCCCTGGAACCAGTCGCGGCTCTCGAGGGTCTGCTCGGCGGCCATGACCTCAATGAAGCCGCCGCTGCGCACCTCGTGCGAGTAGGTCTGCCAGATGTGGCGGTTGAGGGAGAAGGAGTTGAACTGGGTGAGGATGAAGATGCGCTCGAAGCGGGAGCGGAGGCAGTTGGTGAGCGTGACGTCGATGAGGCGGTACTTGCCTCCGAAGCCGACCGCCGGCTTGGCTCGGTCGCGGGTCAGGGGGTGGAGGCGAGTGCCGCGGCCACCGCCCAAGACGACCACGATCGCCTCTTTCGGATTCACGAGACGCAGCATCTGTTTCTTGGTGATGTCGGCATTCATGCCCAGGACCCTTCCAGGAAGTGTTGCAGCGTCCCCTATCATAGGCAATTCCCTCGCCACCGCAAGCACACCTTGGCGGTAGGGAACGTGCAAGCATCCGCCCCGCTTGCGTCCAGGGAGCGGGTGCGGGTACACTGGCCCGTGCGCCGCCTCCCACGACGGCGGCCCGCCTGACCCGTCCCAACCGTCGCAGCCAAAGGAGCCTCGAGATGCCCCACCCCGTTGCCTGCCATCCTCTCTCGCGGCGTGGCTTCCTCGCCACCGCCGCCGCAGCCGCCGCCGCCCGTGCCTTCGCCGCGCCCGCAGCCGATGCCCTCACCATCGGCATTTTCACCGATTCCCACTACGCCGACCGCGCGCCCGGCGGCAGCCGACACTACCGCGACTCGGCCGCCAAGCTCACCGACTTCGTGGCCACCATGAACCCCCTCCGCCCCAGCTTCTGCATCGTCCTGGGCGACTTCGTCGACAAGGGCAACACCCTCGCCGACGAGCGGGCCTACCTGAAGCACGTCCAGGCCCTCTACGCCCGGTTCGACGGCCCGCGCCACTACGTCATCGGCAACCACGACGTCACCACCTTCACCAAGGATCAGTTCGTCGCCCTCACCGGCACTCCCGCGCCCCACTACGCCTTCGACGCCGGCCCCTGCCGCTGCATCGTGCTCGACGCCAACTACCGCAAGGACTTCTCGCCCTACTGCGCCGGCAATTTCAAGTGGACCGAGACCACCGTGCCGCCCGACGAGCAGCGCTGGCTCGCCGACCAGCTCGCACGCACCACCCGCCCTGCCCTCGTGTTCATCCACCAGCAGCTCGACGACGAACGCGGCGCCCACGGCGTGAAAAACGGCCACGACGTGCGCCGCATCCTCGAGCGCTCCGGCAAGGTGAAAGCCGTGTTTCAGGGACACAACCACCGCGGGGGCCACCGCACCATCGGGGGCATCCACTACTTCACGATGCGAGCCATGGTCGAGGGGCCGGGAGCCGCCAACAACGCCTACGCCCTCGCCCGCGTGTCGCCCGAGGGCGTCGCCATCCGCGGCTACGGCAAGCAGACCCGCTGGCCAGCCTGACCCTGGGCCGGCCACACACCACTCGCCTGCATTTCTCAGCTCGTTGCGGCGCAGCGAAAAGCGTGCGCCCCGCTACGTAACGCCCCAACCGTGCCGCGCATCTGTTACCATGGATAGGAGAGAGGCAACCTTCGTCGAGGTGTGCCATAATGAGCCAGCAACAACGATTGAGAGGCGACGATGAATCAGACATCGAGCATGCTCGGTCTGGGGATGGTCGCGGCACTCGCCGTAGCCGGCTGCACGTCGCCCCTCCAGAAAGAGGCGCGGGCGGAGTGGGAGCGGGTCGCCCTCGAGGCGACAGAGCCCACTGAAGGCGGCCCGGCGCCCACCGCACCAGCCGCCACCACGCCCACGGCGTCCGATCTGGCGGACTATCTGCGCATCGCCGCACTCAACAACCCCGGCCTCAAGGCGGCCTTCGAGCGCTGGAAAGCGGCCATCGAGCGCGTGCCCCAGGTGCGCGCGCTGCCCGACCCGAAGTTCACCTACGGCTACTTCGTGCAGGAGGTGGAGACCCGCGTGGGTCCGCAGAAGCACCGCGTGGGCGTGATGCAGGCATTCCCGTGGCTGAGCAAGCTACGCCTCCGCGGCGACGTAGCCGCCCGCGAGGCCCGCGTCCACGGGCATCTCTACGACGCCGAGAAGCTCCGCCTCTTCTACCAGGTGCGCAAGGTCTACCACGACTACGCCTACCTCGGCCGTTCCATCGCCATCGTGGGCGAAAGCATGGACCTGCTGCGCAACCTGGAGGCCGTGGTCCGCGCGCGCTATGCCGCAGGAGCCGCCAGCCACCCCAATCTCATCCAGACCCAGGTGGAGTTGGGCAAGCTGGAGGACCGCCTCAAATCGCTCCAGGCCCTCCAGCCGGCGCTCGTGGCTCAGCTCAACGCCGTGCTCGGCCGCGACATCACCACGCCCGTCCCCTGGCCGAAGGGACACCCCACCGACCACCCGCCGCTGCCCGTCGCCGACCTCATCGCCGCTCTCGCCCAGGAGAACCCCGAGCTGCACGCCGCCCGCGAACGCATCCGCACCGCCGAGGCCGGCGCCGACCTGGCCGCGAAGACCGGCTACCCCGACTTCGCACTCGGACTCACCACCATCCAGACCGACAGCCGCAACGACATGGACGTGGACGACAACGGCAAGGACCCCGTGCTGCTCACGCTCGATGTGACGCTCCCCATCTGGCGCGACAAGAACCGCGCCGCCGAGCGCGAGGCGGCGGCCAGGCTGGCCGCCGCCAAGCACACCCACGCGAACCGAACGCTCAATCTCTCCGCCGAGTTGCGCGTGGCGCTCTACCACTACGACGACGCACGCCGCAAGGTGAACCTGTTCCGCGACACCCTCGTGCCCAAGAGCGAGGAGGGCCTCAAGGCCACGCAAACGGCCTTCGCTGCTGGCAAGGGCCGCTTCCTCGACATCATCGACGCCGAGCGCACCCTGCTCGAGTTCCGCCTGCTCACCGAACGAGCGCTGGCCAACCAGGCCATCCGCCTCGCCGAACTGGAGCGTCTGGCCGGGCGCGAGCTTCGCCAGACCGTGGGCCGACCGCCACAGTAAACGGAGAGGAGCGCTGGAAAAGCATCACAAGTCGCAGGTCACGTCCGACTCAAAGGAGACTGCCATGAACAGCGCCACACGTATCATCGCCTCGCTCGTCCTCGGCCTGTCGGCCGCCGTGTTCCTCACGGCGTGCGGCGACGGCCAGACCAAGGGCAAGGACGCCAAGCCGTCCAAGGCCCCGGCGCCCCAGGCCGCCAAGGCTCAGGAAACCTGCCCCGTCATGGGCGGCAAGGTCGTGAAGACCATTTTCGCCGACCACGACGGCAAGCGCGTCTACTTCTGCTGCGCCGGCTGCGTCGGCACCTTCAAGAAGGACCCGGCCAAGTACATCACGAAGCTCGAAGACGCCGGCGTCACTCTCGCCAAGGCCGAGCCTGCGGCGAAGCCGAAGGACAAGGCGAAGGACCCCCACGCGGGCCACGGCCACGACTGAGCGCACGGCGCCCGTGCGTCTGCCAATGAGGAGCACCCCCATGTCCGAGATGTCCAAGCCACACACGCGCGTACCCGGCTGGGCCAAGCTGCCGCTGGTGGCTCTGGTCCTCTTGGCCGTGGGGTTCCTCTTTGGCAGATTCAGCACGCCACGAGCCGAGCAGGAACCCAGGGATCAAGCGGAACGAGCCGCCCCCGCCGAGCAGAAGCCCACCCAGTGGACCTGCGCCATGCACCCGCAGATCAAGCGGCCCAAGCCCGGCCTCTGCCCCCTCTGCAACATGAAGCTCATCCCGCTCAAGGCGGACGCCGGCGGCGACAGCCTCCGCACCTTCACCACCGGCCCCGCCGGCCTCAAGCTCATGGAGCTGGAGACCGCGCCGGTCGAGCGGAAGTACGTCACCGCCACCATCCGCATGGTGGGGAAGGTGGACTACGACGAGACGAAGCTGTCCTACATCACGGCCTGGGTGGGGGGCCGCATCGACAGGCTCTATGTGGATTACACGGGCATCACCGTCCGCAAGGGCGACCACATGGTCTACCTCTACAGCCCCGAGCTCTACGCCGCGCAGGAGGAACTCCTCCAGGCCGTCAAGGCGGCGAAGAGGGTCGAAGGCAGCCAGAGCGAGTTCGTCCGCGAGACCACCCAGGCCACCGTGAACGCCACCCGCGAGAAGCTCCGCCTCCTCGGCCTCACGGCGGAGCAGGTGAAGGAGGTGGAGCAGCGCGGCACGACGACCGACCACCTCACCATCTACGCGCCCAGCGGCGGCATCGTGATCCACCGCAACGCCCAGGAGGGCATGTACGTCCAGACGGGCACGAAGATCTACACCATCGCCGACCTGCGGCAGGTGTGGGTGAAGCTCGACGCCTACGAGAGCGACCTCCAGTGGCTCCGCTACGGCCAGACCGTGGAGTTCAACACGCAGGCCTACCCGGGGCAGCCCTTTGAGGGCACCATCGCCTTCATCGACCCCGTGCTCGACTCCAAGACGCGCACCGTGAAGGTGCGGGTGAACGTGCCGAACCAGCATGGGCGCCTCAAGCCCGAGATGTTCATCCGCGCCGTGGTGCGCTCGCAGGTGGCCGCTGGCGGCCGCGTGATGGAGCCGAACCTGGCCGGTAAGTGGATGTGCCCCATGCACCCCGAGGTGGTGCAGGACGAGGCCGGCTCGTGCTCCGTGTGCAAGATGCCGCTGGTGAAGACCGAGTCGCTTGGCTACGTGCCCATCAACGGCGTCGAATCGGCGCAGCCGCTCGTCGTCCCCGCCACGGCACCGCTCATCACGGGCACCCGCGCCGTGGTCTACGTGCAGGACACCAAGGCCACGCGGCCCACCTTCGTCGGACGCGAGATCGTGCTCGGACCCCGCGCGGGCGACTACTACATCGTCCGCCATGGGCTCGAGGAAGGCGAGCTGGTGGTCACACGCGGCAACTTCAAGATCGACAGCGCGCTCCAGA
This sequence comes from Candidatus Brocadiia bacterium, assembly GCA_016782825.1. Lineage (GTDB taxonomy): Bacteria > Planctomycetota > PUPC01 > DSUN01 > DSUN01 > BS750m-G60. The sequence continues at coordinate 15,995 of JADHXT010000013.1, forward strand.
TTCTGGCCAAGCCCAGCATGATGACGCCCACGGGAGGAGGAGGAGGGGGCGGCGCCCACGCCCACCACGGCGGCGCGCCGAAAGCCGGCAAGACCATGGCTCCCATGACCATGCTGCCCAAGGGCTTCGTCGCCCAGGTGCGCGGCGTACTCGCTGCCCACGCGGCGGTTCGTGGCGCACTCAAGGCAGGCGACCTCGACGCCGTTCGAACCACTTACCAGAAGCTGGGCACCGTCCTCGACAGGGTGAGCGGCGACGTCCTCGGGAAGGAGCCCAAGAAGCTCTGGAACGAGCTGGCCATGCTCCTCAAGAACGACGCCGTCGTCGGCGGCGGCGTGAGGGACATGGAGATGGCTCGCGAGGAGGTGGCGAAGCTCGGCGCCGACGTGGCGCGTCTTCACGACGAGTTGGGCGTGCCCCGTGTGGCATCGCACCAGATGCAGCGCTTCGATGTGCCTGCCGCCTTCCAGGCTCAGCTTCAGAAGATCGTGGACGCCTACCTGGCGCTCCAGGCGGCCCTCGCCGGCGACAAGCTGGCGGACGCCCGCAAGGCCGTCGGCGCCCTCGACGCTGCCCTCAATGCCGTGGACATGAAGCTCGCGACCGGCCCCGCCCACATGGCATGGATGCGCGAGCTGCCCAGCCTCCAGAAGGCCACGAAGGATGCCCGCGCGGCCAAGGACATCAGCCAACTCCGCGCCGCCTTCTCGCTCTTCTCCGAGGAACTGCCCGCGCTCGTGCGGATGTTCCGCCTCGCCGCCGCGCGCCCGCTGTACATCCTCGAATGCCCCATGGCCTTCAGCAACCGCGGCGCCACCTGGCTCCAGACGGACCCGGACGTGCGCAACCCCTACTTCGGCGCGGCCATGTACAAGTGCGGCGGCGTGGTCGGCTCCCTGGGCGGGAAAGAGCCACCGAAGAAGGGAGGCGAGCATGAGCGCCACTGATGCCCCTCAGCCCCCGACGCCTCCCGACAGGCTGTCCGTCGTGGACAAGCTGATCCGCTTCTGCCTCGAGAACAAGCTCGTGGTGCTGCTCCTCGTGCTGTTCTTCGTCGGCTGGGGCATCGGCGTGGCCCCCTTCGACTGGAAGCTCGGGGACATGCCTCGCGACCCCGTGCCCACCGACGCCATCCCCGACATCGGGGAGAACCAGCAGATCGTCTTCACCGAGTGGATGGGCCGCTCCCCCCAGGACGTGGAAGACCAGATCGGCTACCCTCTCACGGTCTCGCTCCTCGGCATCCCGGGCGTGAAGACCATCCGCAGCTACTCCATGTTCGGCTTCTCGTCCATCTACATCATCTTCAACGAGAAGGTGGAGTTCTACTGGTCGCGCAGCCGTGTGCTCGAGAAGCTCAACAGCCTGCCGGCCGGCACCCTGCCCGAGGGCGTGAAGCCGGCCCTCGGCCCCGACGCCACCGCCCTCGGCCAGATCTTCTGGTACACCCTCGAGGGCCGCGACCCCGACGGCAACCCCGCCGGCGGCTGGGACCTGCACGAGCTGCGCACCATCCAGGACTGGTACGTGCGCTACGGCCTCACCGCGGCCGAGGGCGTGGCCGAGGTGGCCTCCATCGGCGGCTTCGTCCAAGAGTACCAGATCGACGTGGACCCCGACGCCATGCGCGCCCACGGCGTGAAGCTCGACGACGTGTTCATGGCCGTCAAGATGTCCAACGTCGACGTCGGCGCCCGCACGATCGAAGTCAACAAGGTGGAGTACGTCATCCGCGGCCTCGGCTTCGTGAAGAACGTGGCGGACATCGAGGCCAGCGTCATCAAGGTGAACGACAACGTGCCCATCACCGTGCGGGACGTGGCCCACGTGGCCCTCGGGCCGGCGCTCCGCCGCGGCGCGCTCGACAAGGAAGGCGCCGAGGCCGTCGGCGGCGTGGTGGTGGTCCGCTATGGCTTCAACCCGCTCGAAGCGATCCAGAACGTCAAGAAGAAGATCGACGAGCTGGCGCCCGGCCTCCGCACCAAGGCCGTGGTGGACTACAAGAGGACAGCCAAGGCTGACGTGGAGCGCTTCGCCAAGGACAGCGGCTTCGACGCCTACACCGGCGCGTCGCTCGACCAGGAGGCCTGGCTCGCCTGGCTCCGCGCCAACCCGCGCGAGCAGTGGCCGGCCTGGGTGACCACCAGCCAAGTGACCGTGGTGCCCTTCTACGACCGCACCGGCCTCATCTACGAAACCCTCGGCACGCTGAACACCGCGCTGGCCGAGGAAATCCTCGTGACCATCATCGTCGTCGTACTCAGCGTGCTGCACCTACGCAGCTCGCTCCTCATCGGCGCCGCGCTGCCGCTGGCCGTGCTCGTGACGTTCATCTTCATGAAGTTCTTCGCCGTGGATGCGAACATCGTGGCGCTGTCCGGCATCGCCATTGCCATCGGCACGATCGTGGACATGAGCATCATCGTCTGCGAGAACATCCTCAAGCATCTCGGCGAAGCCGACCCCGAAGAGAGCCGACTCGAGGTGGTGTTCCGAGCCACGCGTGAGGTGGGCGGCGCCGTGCTCACGGCGGTCGCCACCACGGTGGTGAGCTTCCTGCCCGTGTTCTTCATGAGCGGAGCCGAGGGCAAGCTGTTCAAGCCGCTGGCGTTCACCAAGAGCTTCGCGCTGGTGGCCTCGATCATCGTGGCGCTCACCATCGTGCCGCCGGGCGCACACCTGCTGTTCACCGGTCGCTTCCGCTCGCGCATCCTCAAGGCGCTCGCCATGGGCGGCCTGGCTGTGGCGGGCGTGGTGGTGTGGGCGTGGCAGGGCTGGTGGATCGCCGGCGCGGTGATGCTCTTCTTCGGCCTCTTCTACGCCGTGGACCACTGGCTCCCCGCATGGGCGCGGAAGGCGGTGCCATGGGTCGCCAACATCGCCGTCGTGGTGATCGTGGCCGTGCTGCTCACGGAACACTGGGAGCCGCTGGGGCCGGAACGCGGCGCGACGCGCAACCTGGCCTTCGTGGGCGGCCTCATCGGCGGCCTGCTGCTCATCTTCTTCCTCTTCCGCCTGGTCTACGCCTCCGTGCTCCGCTTCTGCCTGAATCACAAGCTGCTCTTCCTCAGCTTGCCCGCCGCCATCGTGGCGCTGGGCATCTTCGGGTGGCAGGGGCCGCAACTGCTCTACGGCCCCATCAACGCCGCGTCGCGCGCCAGCTTCGCCAGCGACGAGGAGATCAACGACCTGGTCGAGGCGCAACTGCTCGAACAGCGCGGCGACCAGCTTCTGTGGACCCCCGTCGCCCTCGGCGCCAAGCCTGAAGACATGCAGCGCATGCTCGAGCAATACAACATCGCCAACACTCAGGCTGCCCTCGACGACTGGGCCGGCGTGACGCGCTACACCGACCTCCAGTCCAAGAAGTGGGGCGCCCCCGACCACATCGCAGATGAACCGCTCGCCACCCGCCTCCGCTGGACCATGGCCCGCCACTGGAACGGCTTGGGCAAGGAGTTCATGCCCCCGCTCGACGAGGGCTCCTACCTGCTCATGCCCACCACCATGCCCCACGCCTCCATCGGCGAGGCGCTCGACGTGCTCCAGAAGCAGGACATGGCCATCCGCTCCATCCCCGAGGTGAACAGCGTAGTGGGCAAGATCGGTCGCGTGGAATCGCCGCTCGACCCCGCGCCCATCTCTATGGTCGAGACGATCATCAGCTACATCCCGGAGTACATCACGAACAAGGCCGGCCATCGCGTGAAGTTCCGCTACGACGAGGAGAACGAGGAGTTCGCCCGCGACGCCCAGGGCGACCTCGTCCCCGACCCCGACGGGCGCCCCTATCGCCAGTGGCGCGACCACATCAAGACCCCCGACGACATCTGGAAGGCGATCCTCGATGCCGCCGAGCTCCCCGGCACCACCTCGGCCCCCAAGCTCCAGCCCATCGCCGCCCGCATCGTCATGCTCCAGAGCGGCATGCGCGCGCCCATGGGCGTGAAGGTGCGCGGCCCCGACCTGGAGACCATCGAGAAGGTGGCCCTCGACATCGAGCGCCTGCTCAAGCAGGTGCCCAGCGTGGAGCCGGCCACCGTCGTCGCCGACCGCATCGTAGGCAAGCCCTACCTGGAGATCGACATCGACCGCCGCGCCATCGCCCGCCACGGCCTCACGATCCGCCAGGTGCAGGACGTCATCGAGGTGGCCATCGGCGGCCGCAAGGTTACCACCACGGTGGAGGGGCGCGAGCGCTACCCCGTGCGCGTCCGCTACCCGCGCGAGCTACGCGACCAGATCGGGACCCTCGGCCGCATCCTCGTGCCCGCGCCCGACGGCACCCAGATTCCCCTCATCCAGCTCGCGAAGGTCCGCTACGTCCGCGGCCCCCAGGTGATCAAGAGCGAGGACACCCGCCTCGTGGGCTACGTGATCCTCGACAAGAAGCCCGGCTTTGCCGAGGTGGACGTGGTGGAGCAGTGCCAGCGGCACCTGGAGGCCAAGCGGGCGAGCGGCGAGTTCGCCCTCCCGGCGGGCGTGAGCTACAAGTTCGCCGGCAACTACGAGAACCAGCTCCGCGCCCGCAAGACCCTCTCCATCGTGCTGCCGCTGGCGCTCTTTGTCATCTTCCTGATCCTCTACTTCCACTTCAAGGCCGTGAGCACAAGCCTGCTGGTGTTCACCGGCATCCTCGTGGCGTGGGCCGGCGGCTTCATCCTGCTGTGGCTCTACGGGCAGCCGTGGTTCCTGGACTTCCCTGTCTTCGGTGTGGAGATGCGCGAGCTGTTCCAGATCCACACGATCAACCTCAGCGTGGCCGTGTGGGTGGGCTTCCTGGCCCTCTTCGGCATCGCCACGGACGATGGCGTGGTGATGGCCACGTACCTCAAGCAGTCCTTCGTCGCGCGCGAGCCTGAGACCGTGCCCGAGCTGCGCAAAGCCGTGCTTGAGGCCGGCCGCCGCCGCGTGCGGCCCTGCCTGATGACCACGGCTACCACGGTGCTCGCCCTCATACCCGTTCTCACCTCCACGGGACGCGGTGCCGACGTGATGGTGCCCATGGCCATCCCATCGTTCGGCGGGATGATGTTCGAGCTGATCACAATGTTCGTCGTGCCCGTGCTCTTCTGCTCGATCAAGGAGTTCCAGAAGCGCACCCCCTTCGACGACCGCACGGCCGCCGCCATCGCCGTCTTCTCCCTCTTCACCATCCCCGTGCTCTACTGCACCGTGGCCGACCTGAGCGCGAGCGTTCGGCGGCTGGTCGTGCGCGTGCGGAAGCTCACGAAGGCCAAAGCCTCCCCATCAGAGTAGCCGCTCGCGAGCCGACGTGGACACGCAGGGCCGCTTCGGGTATCATCGTGGCCGGTGCCCCATGACCCGATGGCTCTACAACTCCTACCTCATCCCCATGGCCATGGCCGCCCTTCTCGCCACGGCCTTCCTCACGGGCCGCCACGAGACCACCGACGCCCAGGGCCGGCCCGTGGTGGTCTACGCCCATCCGCCCTGCCCTCCCGAGCTGATGGAACTCTACCGCCCCATCTGGACGGAGTTTCGCCGCACCCATCCCCACATCGACTTCCGCGTGCTCCACATCACCGGCAACTACGAAGACAAGATCAAGGTGATGTTCGCCGGCAACGTGGCGCCCGACATCATCTTCATGTACCCCACCGCCCTGCCTGCCTGGGTGAGCCTCCGAGCCCTGGAGCCCCTCGACGGCTACCTCGCCGACACCGTGAGCCGGGCCGACTACTTCGCCCCCATGCTCGACGCCTTCACCTACGAAGGCAAGCTCTACGGCCTGCCCAAGGACGCCTCGGCCGCCGTCATGGAGTACAACGTCGACCTCTTCGAGAAACACGGCGTGCCCAAGCCACGAGCCGACTGGACGTGGGACGACATGCTCCGGGCCGCCAAGGCCCTCACCCGCGACACCGACGGCGATGGCCGCATCGACCAGTGGGGCCTCAATCCCCTGCCCTGGTACACCTTCGTGTGGGCCAACGGCGGACGCATCGTGGACGACACCGCCACCCGCTGCACCCTCCTCGAGCCCGCCGCGCTCGAAGCCATCGAGTACTGGGTGGCTCTGCGCGTCCAGCACGGCGTCACGCCCACGCCCGAAGCTGCGAGCGACCTGGGCACGGCCCGTCTCTTCGCCCTCGCACGCGCCGCCATGCACTTCGAGATTTATCCCATCGTGTCGGTCTTCCGCAAGCAGTGCGACTTCACCTGG